>NZ_FNJS01000035.1:0-48935 GCF_900104405.1 Arthrobacter sp. ok909
GCCTACGGCCACGCCTCCGGTGCGGACATCCCCTCGCTCTTCGACTCGGTCCGGGAGCACCTGGAGCTCGGGTACAAGTCCATCCGGATCCAGACCGCCATCCCCGGCATCAAGGCCGTCTACGGGGTCGCCGCGCAGGCACAGGCCTCGGGGGAGCGGTATGACTACGAGCCCGCCGGCCGCGGCGCGTTCCCGCAGGAGGAGGACTGGGACACCCGCGCGTACCTGCGTCACCTGCCGACCGTGTTCGAGGCTGTGCGCAACGAGTTCGGCCCGGAAATCCCGCTGCTGCACGACGGGCACCACCGGATGACCCCGATCCAGGCCGCCAAGCTCGGCAAGGCCCTGGAACCCTATGACCTTTTCTGGCTCGAGGACTGCACCCCGGCCGAGAACCAGGAAGCGCTCCGCCTGGTCCGCCAGCACACCACCACCCCGCTGGCGATCGGGGAAATCTTCAACACCGTGTACGACTACCAGACCATCATCAAGGAACAGCTGATCGACTACGTGCGGGCCGCGTCCACGCACTTCGGCGGGATTTCGCCGCTGAAGAAGGTCATGGACTTCGCCGCGCAGTACCAGATCAAGTCCGGCTTCCACGGCCCCACCGACATCTCCCCGGTCGGGTTCGCCGCGCAGCTGCACGTCGGGCTGGCCATCCACAACTACGGCATCCAGGAATACATGCAGCACTCGGACAAGACCAACGAGGTCTTCGAGCAGTCCATGACGTTCGTGGACGGCTACCTGCACCCGGGCGACAAGCCCGGCATCGGCGTCGAATTCAACGAAGAGGCCGCGGCCGCGTTCCCGTACCAGCAGGCCTACCTGCCCTACAACCGCCTCGTCGACGGCACCGTCCATGACTGGTGACCGTCCCTGAAATGCCAAAAAAGTCCCGGGCGGCGAGTCGATGCTCTGCCGCCCGGGACCTAGCCGTTTTAAGGCCTGTTCTCAGCGCCTGACCTTCAGGCGGCTCAGTGAACGAGCTCGCGGGTCATGCCGAAGGGCACCTGGTCGGATAGGGCCGCCGTGTAGTGGCCCGGCCTGTGCCGCGTCAGCAGGATGCCGTGGGTTCCGGCGGTCATCGCGAGCCGCTGAAGGCCGAGGACGGCGTCGTTGAGTCGGTCGTCGAGGACTTTGCGGCTGTCGACCTGGATCTCAATGGTCGGGGTAACTTGGGTCATAGCACAGTCTTTCTTGGAGTTCTTTTCTTGGCCCCAATAGTTGAATGGACGATAACGTCATATTTATCCGGGCGTCAAGTCCCCGGACGGCGACTTCCGGTCCTTAAAATGCGGTCCGGGGGAGCGCCGCGGCCTGGACCTGCGGATCCTTTTCAACCCGGGACCTTCGGCACTGGACAGATTCCGCGCGAGGCGAACGGGCGAAATGGCTGCCGGAGCGCCTGCCCGCGCCCGCGAGAGGACGGCCGTTAGTGGCGCCGCCCGGACATTCTGCGTATCGAATGCCGGACAACGGGGATAATCTTCTGCAGAGAATGTCCACAAACGGCGCAAAGGCGGCACGGCACCATGGCAGAAGCACAATCGGATAAGTCGCAGGGCCGGTGGCGGACCTTCCACGAGAAGTTCGTCGTCGAGGAACGGTTCATGAGCGTGTCGGCGCGCCGGAATCTCTACCGCACCGCCGTCGGGCTGATGATCGTCGGCGTCGTCCTGTTCGTCGTGATCCTGACAGGTGTCCTGCAGCATGGCGGCATCTCGGCGGCCGACGAGCCCGTGCGGTCCTGGCTCGTGACCCTGCGCGGTGAACCCGCAACCACCATCATGATCATCCTGGCGATCGTATTCGGCCCCATCGGCCTGCCGATCATCGTCCTGATCGTCACCGTGGCCTGGGGATTGGCCGCCAAGCATGCATGGCGGCCCATGCTCCTGGCCGGCGCCATGCTGACCGGCGTGATCCTGGCGCAGGTCATTGGCCGGATCGTGGAGCGCCACCGCCCTCCTGTGGACCTGATGCTCTTCGGCGCCGACACCACCTTTTCCTTTCCGTCCGGCCATGTCCTGGGCGCGTGCGATTTTCTGCTGGTCACCACGTACCTGGTCTTTTCGCGCCGGAAGAACCCGCGGTCGGCCATCATCGCCTTCATCGTGGCGGGGATCGGGATCTTCTTCGCGGCAGTCAGCCGCCTCTACCTCGGCTACCACTGGATGACCGATGCCCTGGGCGCCTTCTCGATCTCGCTCGTGGTCCTGGGCGGGGTCATTGCGCTGGATACCTGGCGGACGGCCCGGATTCCGGGGGAGCGGGTCACCGGAACGCTGTCCACCGCCGACGCCGGCACGGACTAAGCCCCGGTACGGACTAAGCCCCCTTAGCGGCTGCGCGCCCGTTTGAGTTCGGCGCGCAGCCGCGCATTGGCGGCCTCGAGTTCCATCACCTTGGCCACCCCGGCCAGGTTCAGGCCCTCTTCCAGGAGTTCGCCGATCCGCCGCAGCACCGCGAGGTCAGCGTCGCTGTACTGCCGTGTACCGCCTGCGGTACGGTCCGGGGTGAGCAGTCCCCGCCGCTCGTAGAGCCGGATGTTCTGCTGTCCCGTGCCCACCAGATGTGCCACCACGGAGATGGCGTAAAGACCTGCCTCCGACCCGCTCTCCGCCATGGTTTTCCTCCCGTTCCTGCGGTTTCGGCCTTGCAGCAGTGTGTCACCAGTGCTATAAAAAATCTATACCCGTCACCATAGAAAAACGGCGACGGGTGATGGAGAAAATGGAGCCAACTCGCGCTGAAGGAGTGGGAAATGATGTTAATTCGGACGGACCCGTTCCGTGACTTTGACCGGTTCGCCCAGCAGGTCTTCGGAACGACGGCGCGCCCCGCCGCCATGCCCATGGACGCGTGGCAGGAGGACGGCGAATTCGTCGTCGCCTTTGACCTCCCGGGCGTCAACGTTGACTCGATCGGGCTCGATATTGAACGCAACGTCCTGACGGTCCGGGCGGAACGGCGGGACCCCGTGCAGCCCAATGTGGAACTGACGGTCTCCGAGCGCCCCCGCGGTGTATTCAGCCGCCAACTGATCCTCGGCGAGACCCTGGACACCGAGAACGTCAAGGCCCACTACGCCGACGGTGTCCTGACCCTCCGCGTCCCCGTGAAGGAACAGGCCAAGCCGCGGAAGATTGAAATCACCCATTCGCAGGACAACCTGCAGGAGATCGGCAAGTAGTCCCGGGAGCCTGCGCCGGGCACCGGGCCCGGCGCAGGCTCCGGCTTCACACGGCGGAGCCCAAGAATGCCCTCGAACAACCCCGACCCCTGCGGCTACTACGCACTCCTGCACGTGCCTCCGGACGCGAGCCGGCAGGAAATTGGCCGCGCCTTTCGGGCGCTGATGCGCCGGCACCATCCCGACGCCGGAAACTCCGGGGCCGGTCGCGGTCCCGGCGATTCCGGTGCCGGCGAGGTGAGCGCGATCCTGGAAGCCTTCGCCGTGCTGCGGGACCCCAGGACGCGGGCCGACTACGACGCCGGCCGCCGCCGGGCAGTCGACCAGGCCGGCACGTGGAAAGGCGGCGCCGGACACGGCGGCCGTGACATCCCGGTGCGCATCATCCGGCGCCGGGAACCGCTTCTGCGGGTCTTCCCCGTCCGCTGGGAACCAGAGAGCCGCCCGGAGCAGCCCCCACACAGAGGTCGCTGAGCAGGGGTCACTGAATTAGGGTTCACTGAGCAGAGACCGCGGGCCTGGCCGCCGACCCCAATCATCAGCCACTCCCACGTAGGAGGAGAACGTCCATGAGTGCATGGCGCCGTTACGATTCACACCTGATGCCGGTGTTCCACGAACGCTTCGAGAAGCGCTGGGGCCAAGGCACGGCACCGTTCCTGGATCCGGAGGCGCACGAGGCCCCGCTGCCCCGGGCCCAATGGATCAACGTCGATACCGGCGCGGCGCTGGCGGTGGTTCCGGTCTGGACCGCCGAGGACAACCAGCACCGTTCCTTTGGCGTGTTCTACCTGCCGCCCGCGGGTGATATCTGGGTGCTGAGGCCCGGCTTCACCGAGTACCTGGAGCCTTCGGCGGACGAGGCGGAGCAGCTTATCGGCCTACGGAACGACGCCTTCCGGAAGGCGGTGGCTCACGCCAAGGACTTCCTCTTCGGGCCGGAGACATCGGTTTTCTGAGCCGCCGGGTGCCGGGCTCAGTTGTTGGCGGCCGCGTAGACGTTGAGGCTGCAGGAGAACACGATCCACGAGACGTAGGGCAGCATGAGCAGGCCTGCCGCCCGGCTGGCGAGGCCGAACAGGACAGTGGTTGCCGAAGCGGCCACGGCGTGCGCCACGATGACCAGGAGGGCAAGCCAGAGGGCTGCCGTGCCGATCATCGGATACATGCCGAAGAACAGCGGCGCCCAGGCCAGGTTCAGGAGCAGGAGGATGCCGTAGACCGTCATGGCGCCGTTGTGCCGCCCGGCGGCCGGCGCGGATTTCACCCCGGCGCCCGGCCCGGAGCGCTGCCGCCATACCAGCCATGCAGCCACGGCCATAGCCGTGTAAAGCATCATCCAGACCGATCCGAAGGCCCAGCCCGGCGGAGTCCACGGAGCCTTGTCCGCCGCCGCATACCAGCCGCCGGCGTTGCTGATGATGACCTGCGAGGCGAGGTAGGCCACCGCGTGGGAAACCGCGAGGAAACCGACGAGGGCCGCACCCTGCCGCCGCGGCCCGGACCGCGCCGACGGCCGGCGGTCGGCGGCGTGTTCAATTTTCACGTGCACGGATCAACACTGGCCAATGCCCCGGCGTCCGTCAAACCGGCGAGGTCGTGGCGCCCGCTCCGGGGCGAGGCCTAAGATCAGTCAACCACCACAGAAACTACATAGGGGTCCTGTCGATGAACGCTTCCGCCAAGGAGTTGGCCGCCCTTCTTCCGCCCGGTTTTGCCTTGGGCGTGGCGACGTCCGCCTTCCAGATCGAGGGCGCGCTCGATGAGGACGGCCGCGGCCCCTCCGGATGGGACGTCTTCGCCGCGAAGCCCGGAGCGATCGTGGAGGACCAGAGCCCCGCGGTCTCCTGCGACCACTACCACCGGATGCCCGAGGACGTGGCCCTCATGAGGGACCTCGGGATCGATTCCTATCGGTTCTCGCTGTCCTGGCCCCGGATCCAGCCCGCCGGCAGCGGACCCGTCAACCCGGCCGGGCTGGGCTTCTATGACCGGCTGATCGACCTGTTGCTTGAAAACGGGATTTCCCCCATGGCCACTGTCTACCATTGGGACACCCCGTTGCCGCTGGAGAAGGCCGGCGGCTGGATGAACCGCGACACGGCGTACCGGCTGGGCGAGTTCGCCGCCATCGCCGCGGCCGCCTTCGGGGACCGCGTAGAACGCTGGGTGACGGTCAATGAGCCTGCCACCGTCACCACCAACGGCTACGCCCTGGGCATGCACGCGCCCGGCGAAGAGCTCATGCTCAAAGCGCTGCCCAGCGTGCACCACCAGCTGCTGGGCCACGGCCTGGCGCTCCGGGCGCTGCGTGGCGCCAAGGTGCGCGGTGAAATCGGCATGACCAACGTCTACTCGCCGATGGTCCCCGCCACCGCAAACCCGCTGGACAAGCTCAGCGCCGGACTCATGGACGTGGCACAGAACCGGCTCTACGCGGATCCCGTGCTGCTCGGCAAGTACCCCGACGTCATCAGGGCAGCCACGTTCTTCTCCTCCTCGTTCAGCCCCTCCAGCGAGGACATGGACCTGATCTCCCAGCCTTTGGATTTCTACGGCCTGAACTACTACATGCCCACCCGTGTCGGCTCGGGCCCGGGCGAGGGGGCCGTGCCGCCGGGCATGGCGGAGGCCATGGGGGATGACCTCAGCGGGACGCCCGGGGCGCCCTTCCACATTGCGTCGTTCCCGGACACGGAGACCACGGCCTACGGCTGGCCGGTCAAGCCCGAATACATGGCCGTCGCCCTGGCCGAGATGGCCGAGCGCTACCCGGACCTGCCGCCGGTCTACATCACCGAGGGCGGGGCGAGCTTCGAGGACGTCGTGGTCCGGGATGCCGCGGCGGACCGGCGGATCATCCCGGATGAACGCCGCGTGCGGTACCTGGCGGACCACATCGGCACGGCTCTGGAAGCCACGCTTCCCGGTGGCGCCGCCGAGTCCGTGGACCTTCGCGGCTATTACGTGTGGTCCCTCATGGACAACTTCGAGTGGTCCGCCGGGTACAAGCAGCCATTCGGCCTGGTCCACGTCGATTTCGACACCCAGGTCCGCACGCCGAAGGCCTCGTACTACTGGCTGCAGGAGGTGATCGCCGCCCGGAACGCGGCGTCCGCCGCGCACGTGCCCGGGGCCGCCGCGGTCGGACCGCAGGAGCCAGCCGCCGACGTCGAACCGTCCCGCCCGGCGGGCTGAGGCCCTTACCCGGATCAACGTCAGCGCAGACCTACCTCAGAGCAGGTCCAGGTCCTGCAGGCCTTTGGCGAGTCCGGCGCCATCGGGAGAGTAGATCCAGGGAACTGAGGATCCCGAGTGGTCGCCGGAATCGGAGTGGCCGCCGGCGAGGACGGCCTCGCTGGCCGAAAGCTGCCGGATCCCGATCGCGGCCACCCGGTCCGGGTGCTCCTGGGCAAAGCCGGAGTAGATTTCTTCATCGTGCTGGCCGTTGTCGCCGAACAGCAGCCAGCGCATGTTCGGGAACTCCTGGGCCAGGAGTTCAAGGTTCCGCCGCTTGTGTTCCTGGCCGCTGCGGAACCAGCGGTCGTGGGTCAGGCCCCAGTCCGTGAGCAGCAGAGCGCCCGAGGGATAGAGGTTCCGGGCGATGAAGCGGGCCAGGGTGGGCGCCGCGTTCCACGGTCCGGTGGACAGGTACAGCACCGGGGCCTCGGGGTGCTCGACCTTGAGCCTGTCCATCAGAACAGCCATGCCGGGCGTCGCCATCCGGGCGCGTTCGTTCAGGACGAAGGTATTCCACAGCGCCAGGAAAGGCCGCGGGAGCGCCGTGACCATGATGGTGTCGTCAATGTCCGAGACAATGCCGAGCTTGGTGTCCGCTGAGATCACGAAAATCCTGGCCTCGACCGGTTCCGTTCCCTCGGCCCGCAGCGTGGCCGTATGCCAGCCCGGGGTCAACGCCACGGGAACCACGGTGTCGACCAGGCCGCCGCGGTCCGCACGGACGCGGGTGGTGACGCCGCCGAGCCGGATCTCCACCTCGGTGAACTGGACGGGGACGCTTGTGAAGGCGCGCCAGCCGCGGAAGTTCTGGTTGCCGTTCTGGACAAGTCGCTCTGCCTTGCTGCCCGGCACGGGCTTGCTGGTGAGGACCACCCGGCCCAGGACCCGGACCCACTCGGTAGAGCCGTAGCCCTGATAGGCGACGGTCTGCGGGATGAACTTCCAGCGTCGGGCCGTCTTGAGGCGCAGCCCATTGACGGTGTCCGACACCCAGTGGGCGAGCCGAAAGGCCCTGGTGCCGGACACGGGCTGCTGCTGCGCTGGTTGTGACGCCAATTCCATGCCCCCACTCTCCCACAGCGCCGGACGCCCGCCGTGCGTGTGACTAGCCCGCGGCCGTAGTACCGCGACGGCGGTCCCGGAGCCGGACGCGCCGCGACGCACGGCCTACCAGGGAAGCGACTCGCCCAACAGCCGGCTCAGTGCGGCGGCGTTGCGCACGGCGTTGCCGCCGCCGTCGTTGTTGAAATAAGCGAACACGTCCTTGCCGTCCGCCCGCCATTCGCCAATTCGCGCAGCCCACCACTGCAGGTCCTCGTCCGGGTATGAACCGGCGTAGAGGGCGTCGCGGTCCGGGCCGTGCAGCCGGATGTAGACGAACGGGGCCGTCGCGCGCAGGACGCACGGGAGGCCGGCACCGCTCATGATGCAGTACGCCGCGCCGTGCCGCTCCAGCAGGGCATACACTCCCGTATCATCCCAGCTCGGGTGGCGGAACTCCACGCTGACGCGGATCCACCCGGGCAGCGCGGCGAGAAAATAGTCCAGCCGGGCGTCGTCCCGCCCGAAGTCCGGCGGCAGCTGGACGAGCAGGACGGCCCGCTTGTCGCCGAGTTCGTGCCAGCACCGGGTGATGCGCTCCACCCACGCCTCCGGGGCGTAGAGCTTCTTGCCGTGGGTCAGGCCGCGCGGGGCCTTGACGGACATGGCGAAGCCATCGGGCAGGCGGCGCCGCCAGCCGGCGAACGCGTCTTCCCTGGGCCAGCGGTAGAAGCTGGCGTTCAGTTCCACGGTGTCGAAGCGGGCCGCGTAGTGCGCCAGCCGGTCCCGGGCCGGCAGGCCCGGCGGGTAGAGGACCCCTTCCCAATGGTCATAGCTCCAGCCTGACGTCCCGATCCGCACAGTGCCCGTGCGGTCAGTATTCATGTGCTCTGCCATACCGGTCCGTGCCCCTCCGCGTCCGTGCCCCGGCCCGCCTAGACCTCGCCGGCCCAGTCGCCGGCATGCGTGGCGACCGCCGCCTCCCAGCGCTGCCGCTCGGCGTCGGGCAGCGGCCCGCGCACGACGGCGGCTGCCGCCGCGTCCAGATTGGCCGGCTGCGAGGTTCCGACGATCGCCGTGGAGACGCCGGGGCTGAATGCCGAGAACCGCAGTGCCGTGCCCTGCCAGTCATCGGCCTCCGGCTCCAGGCCCATCTCACGAAGCCGGTCCCAGTATGTCTCGCCGTACACCCCGGTGGGGCGGTCCGCGTGCCGCCACGGCGCGTTGGCCAGGGGGCGCTTGGCAACCGCGCCCAGTCCGCTCCGCGCCGCACCGGGCAGCACCTCACGGAGGGAACGCTGGTCTGCCAGGTTCACGGAGGACTGTACGGCGCCGAAGACGCCGGCCGAGGCGGCCCAGGCGAGGGCCTCGTTCTCGCCGCTGTACCCCGGCACCCGGACCTTGCCCGCGTCCACGCAGGCAAGCAGCGCCTGCACGGCATCGCCCCGCTCCAGCACCGCGAGCGGGCAGGAATGCAGGAAGACGACGTCGATCGTGTCAGTGCCGAGAGTGGCCAGCGCCTCGTCGACGCCACGGGTCACCGCGGTGGCGCTCCAATCCGGGACGCCCTCGACGCCGTAGCCCACCTTTGTGGACAGGACGACGTCGTTGCGGTGCGCCGGGAGCCAGGAGCCGATGCGTTCCTCGGACAACCCGTAGCCCCGGGCCGTGTCGATGAAGTTGATGCCCAGCTCCAGTGCCCGGTCCAGGAGCGCATGGGCCTGGTGCTCTGTCACGTCGTCGTAGCCGATGTGGCCGGCGCCGAAGCCCAGGGCGGAGACCTGCAGGGACGATGATCCGAAGTTCCGTTTCAGCATGGATGGATCCTAGTCCCGCGGGCCCGGCCTTCCGCAAACCGGGAAGGCCCTGCGCCGCTCCCGCGCAGCCCCGGTGCGCCCCGCCGTCGCGCGCCGTCGTCGGGCCCCTCGTCGTCCCGCCTCCTCGAACCCGGAGAGCCGGTGTGGCACTGTAAGTGTCATGGCACGCATCGAGGATTACGCAATGGTCGGCGATCTGCACACCGCCGCCCTAATCAGTACAGAAGGTTCCATCGACTGGCTCTGCCTGCCGCGTTTCGACTCGCCCGCCTGTTTCAACGCGCTGCTCGACACGGCCGCGGCCGGGCGGTGGCTGCTGGCGCCGGCAGGCGGCGGTGAATGCACCCGGCGCCGCTACCGCGAAGACACCCTGATCCTGGAGACCGAATGGGAGACGCGCGAGGGTGCGGTCAGGATCATTGACTTCATGCCACCACGTGACGAAGTGGCGGACATCGTGCGGATCGTGGTGGGCGTCCGCGGCACCGTGCGGATGCGCGGCGAGCTGGCGCTGAGGTTCGACTACGGCCACATTGTGCCGTGGGTCCGCCACGACGAGCACGGCATCCACGCCGTTGCGGGGCCCGACGCCGTCTACCTCGTGACCGAGGCGCCGCTGCGCGGCGAGCGGATGCACACGGTCAGCGACTTCACCGTCACGGCCGGGGAGCGCGTTCCCTTCGTGCTGACCTGGAGCCCCAGCCACCTCGCCCGGCCGCGCACCGTGGACCCGGAAGCGGTCTTGGTGTCCACTGAGGAGTTCTGGCACAGCTGGTCTGCCAAGTGCACGATCACCGGGCCGTACCGCGACGCGGTCCAGCGCTCGCTGATCACGCTCAAGGCCTTGACCTTTGCCCCCACCGGCGGCATTGTCGCCGCCGTCACGACGTCCCTGCCGGAGGAGATCGGGGGCACCCGGAACTGGGATTACCGCTTCTGCTGGCTCCGCGACGCCACCCTGACGCTGCAGGCGTTGCTGGCCGCAGGCTACACGCAGGAGGCCGGTGCATGGCGTGACTGGCTGCTCCGCGCCGTCGCCGGGGATCCCGCCGATCTGCAGATCATGTATGGACTCCACGGGGAGCGCCGCTTGCCGGAGACCGAACTTCCCTGGCTCAAGGGGTACGAAAATTCCGCTCCCGTGCGCACCGGGAACGGCGCGGCAGGGCAGCTGCAGCTGGACGTCTGGGGCGAGGTGCTCGATTGCCTGTCCCTGACACGGAACTCCCTGCTGAAGCACACCGACGACGCCTGGGACGTCCAGGTGGCCCTCATGGAACACCTCGAGACGGCATGGCGCCAACCGGACAACGGGTTGTGGGAAATGCGCGGGCCGCAGCGCCACTTCACGCACTCCAAGGTCATGGCATGGGTGGCGGCGGACCGCATGGTCAAGGGTGTCCGGGACTTCGGCCTGACCGGCCCGGCGGACCGATGGGAGGAGCTGCGTGACACCATCCATGCCGAGGTCATGGCCAACGGGTTCGACGCCGAACGCAACACGTTCGTGCAGTCCTACGGGCGGCCGGAACTGGACGCGAGCCTGCTGCTGCTGCCCCGGGTCGGCTTCCTTCCGCCGGATGATCCGCGCATCATCGGAACCATCGACGCCGTCCAGCGCGAGCTGACGCACGACGGCTTCCTGCGCCGCTACCTGCCAACGGAGAGCGACGACGGGCTTCCTGGCGAGGAGGGGGTGTTCCTGGCGTGCTCCTTCTGGCTGGTGGAGGCCCTGATCGGGGCGGGCCGGCGCCATGAGGCCCGGGAACTGTTCGAACGCCTGCTGGCGCTGCGCAACGACGTCGGACTCCTTAGTGAGGAGTGGGGCGTCGAGGCCGGCCGGCAGCTGGGCAACACGCCGCAGGCGTTCAGCCACTTCGCCCTCATCCTGAGTGCACTGGAGCTCCATGACGACGGTGTCCGCCGCAGCGACACCCCGCTGGACGCGGGCGGCGCCGCGCGCCACCCCGGGCCAGCCGAACACCCCGGACCAGCCGAACACCCCGGGCTGGCGGGACACCCGGCTCACGGCGGGACCCCGCGCCCTTGATCCGCCGCTGAGACGCGCCTAATCCGCGCCCGTCAACCGCGCCCCTGAACTGTGCCCCACGGCGGGCGCTTGAGCTGCGGCGCGGCGGGGCGCCTGAGCCGTGCGCCATGGCGGGCCCGGCGGCGTTCCGGTGCGCGTCCGGGCGTGCGGCCGGCGAAGCCTTCGGGGCTTTCGCACGGCCGTCAAGTAAGTATACTTACTAATATCCCGGCACGGGATATGGCGGGGGATACATGGAACGAGGAGTGTGCAATGGCGGGATATTTCGAGCTCGTGGACGCGCCCGAGGGCGGCTACCGCATTCGGATGTTGGACGGTGCGGGCGAGCTGATGGCGGTCTCGATCACCTTTCCCAGCAAGAGGGCGGCGGTGGCCGGCGTCGCCCAGGCGCGGGAGATCGCCGGAACCGGCCTGATCAGGGACCGCAGTTCCGATGCCCCGGCCGCCCGGCACGGCTCGACGCCGCGGGTGATCCGGCGGGCCCTCGGCACCGCCGGGCGCTCAGCGCCCGCGACCGGCGGCTCGCTGGCGGCGGGGAAGAGGGCGCGTGCCCGCCACTGATGGATGCTGAACGGATGGGGCGCTGAACCCACTGTGCGTAGTCCGGCTACCTGTCCCGTGGTCCGGGGAACTTCTTCCAGGCCTTAGCGAAGTCCGCCTCGGCTTGGGCGGCCAACTGGCCCTCGCGGGCGTGCAGCCGCCCGAAGGTGAACCCGGGTTCGCCGCTGCCCGCAGCACGCCGTCCGAGTTCACTCAGCAGGGTCTGTGCCGCCACGCTGTCCTGGTGCAGGCCCAGCGCGGTTTGAATGTGCCGCGCCGCCAGGGCCATCCGGGAAAGCCTCTTCGCGTCCCCCTTCCCGGCCACGGTAGTGGCGAACTCGGCGGCATAGCGCAGACGTTTGGCCGATTTGCGGACCTCATGCAGACCTTCATCCCGGGACTCGGTTTCAGCGTCGGAAGGGGCACCCGGTTCTCCGCCGGCCCGCGGAGCCAGCCTGTCCACCGAGCGCCTGAGCCGTGCCTCATCCTTGGCCACGAGTTTCCGCACAGTCTTATGCGGAGGCCGGGAGGCCTTGGCGGTCAGCGGGGCAGCGGTGACAAACTCCGCCAGCCGGCCGAGCAGGAGGGCGTAGCGTTCGCCGTCGAGGGCCACGATCACATTCTTCATGCCCGCGGCGGCGGAGGCATCCAAAGTTTCGTCGATCCGTTCGGCCGCCGGACCGATAACCAGCCCCGGGGGCTCTTCGGCGAGCAGTTCCCTGAGCCGGTCCTGGACCACCGTCGGGTCCCGGGCGGCGCCGAGCACCCCGGAGATCCACTGGAGCTCGGTGCGGACGTCATCAGCGGCGCCGGCGGCAAAGAGCGTTCGTCCCGTGGCCAGCAGCGAACGGAGCCGCCGGGCCGCGACGCGCATCTGGTGGATGGCTTCCGCCTGCCCGGCCCTGGCCCCGGGGCCGTGTCGGCGCAACTCGCCCAGTTGTTGTCCCAGATAGGCCTGCAGAACATCCCCCGTGGTGGTCGCCATGCTTTACTGTACTGACTTCCCCGGTGCCCGCACAGAGCCCTTCGTACCGGTTACAGTAGGGCCATGGATCCGCGGGGGAATCGGGACGCCGGCCCTGCCGGAGCGCGTCTGCTGGGCCGGCTGGCGGTGCCGCTCATTGCCCTGGCGATGCTGCTCGCGGGCCTGGTCCTGCTTGCCCAGCCGGTGCCGCAGGAAGACTTCGGCTGGTTCGCTTATGCCCCGCTGGCCTCCCGGCCCGTCGTGCCGCAGGGGCTGGTCTTCATGGGCCCCGAGACCTGGACCGGCGTTGCCCTGATCGGCGCCGGCCTGCTGGTCCTGGCGTTCTGGTCCGGCTACCGCGCGGGCCGGCAGATCCGGGACGGGCGGATCGGGGACGGGCAGGTCCGGGACCGCGACGACGACTCCCGCTAGGGCCGCGTCCGCCCGACCTCAGGAGTGGGCAGTTCGCGGCAGTCCGGGCGCGCAACACTGCCGTGACCGGCCCACTCGGCGGTAGGCTGGCCGGGCAACGGCGCACGCGCGCACCAGTCGAGGAGGACCCCCATGAGCCAGCACCACACCCCCGGACGGGTTGCCGTCGTCACCGGAGCCGGATCCGGCATTGGCCGGGCGGTGGCCCGGCTCATGCTGGCCGAGGGCTACCGTGTGGTCCTGGCAGGCCGGCGGGAAGATCCGCTGCTCGAGACCGCGGCCGGCCACCGCCAGGCGCTCGCGGTACCGTGCGATGTCACCGTCCCCGCCGACGTCGAACGGCTCTTCGCCGCGGCACTGGAGCAGTGGGAGCGGGTGGACGTGCTGTTCAACAACGCCGGCGTGTTCGGCCCCGCCGCCGCGGTGGACGAGATTACGGTGGCGGACTGGAACGCGACCGTAGCGGTAAACCTCACGGGATCTCTCCTCTGCGCCGCCGCCGCCGTCCGTGCCATGAAGGCCCAGTCGCCCCAGGGTGGCCGGATCATCAATAACGGCTCCATCGCGGCCCATTCGCCCAGGCCCAAGACCGTGGCCTACACGGTGACCAAGCACGCGATTACCGGGCTCACCAAGAGCATTGAGCTCGACGGACGCGGGTTCGGCATCACCTGCGGACAAATCGATATCGGCAATGCGGCCACGGATCTCATGGACGAGATCGGAGTGGGCTCCGGGGCCGTGCAAGCCGACGGCAGCCGCAGGGCCGAGCCGACATTTCCGGTGCAGGACGCCGCCCAGGCCGTGCTGCTCATGGCCGGGATGCCGGCGTCGGCCAATGTGGGATCCCTCGTGGTCACAGCCGCCGGCATGCCGTTCATCGGCCGGGGCTGAGGGGCCGCATGCGCAGCGGGACTCGTGTCGAGCCGTCGATCCCTGTTGTTTCGCAGGCGGATCCTGTGACAGCCTCGAAGTGATCCCGTCGCCGGGGCGACGACGGGCGACAGAGAAGGAGCCCGGCATGGGACTCATCCATATCGACCTCTTCACCACACTCGACGGCGTCGCGCAGGCGCCCGGCGGCCCGGACGAGGACGCCGACGGCGGTTTCACGTTTGGCGGCTGGCAGGCGCCTCTCTTGGACGAGGTCGTCGGCGAGCAGGTCGAATCCGGGATGGCGGGGATGGACGCGCTGCTGCTGGGGCGCAGGACCTACGACATTTTCGCCGCGTACTGGCCGCACGCGGACGGGGGCATCGCGCGGCTGTTCAACCGCCTCCCGAAGTACGTGGCTTCGCGCCAGACGCCGACCCTCGAATGGGCCGACTCCGCCCTGCTCGGTCCTGATGTCGTCGCCGCCGTGCGCGAACTGCGCGACCGGCACGCCAACATCCACGTCATCGGCAGTCTCGACTTCGTGCAGACCCTGTTCGCCGAGCGGCTCTTCGATCGGCTCACGCTCTGGGTGTATCCGATCCTCCTCGGCACTGGAAAGAAGGTCTTTGCCGACGGGGTCGTTCCGACGAACCTCACACTCATCGAGCCGGTCGTCGCCTCACCGAAAGGTGCGGTGCTGCAGCGCTACGCGCTCGCGGACGGCACGCCTGGCGTCGGCGATATGGCGGCCCGCAACCAGGAAGGCTAGGGCGGGTTTTTCACGCCCTAGAGGGGCAGGAGCGCGGAGAGGTCCGCGCGCAGTCCCGAAGCGGCCACTTTGCCGGCCGCGACGGCATCCGCCCAGCTCAGCTGCCCGCTGACCATCGCCAGCCAGGTGGCGGCGTCGCACTCGATGACGTTGGGGGGAGTGCCGCGCGTGTGCCGCGGGCCCTCCACGCATTGCGTGACGCCGAACGGCGGGACGCGCACTTCCACGGAGTTGCCAGGGGCCCGCGCGGTGACCTCCTCCAGCGAGTAGCGCACCGCCGTCGCGATCGTGCTGCGCGGGACGGTGCCGGCGGCCCCGCTTCCCGGCACTGTTGCTCCCGGCACTGTGGCTCCCGGCACTGCCAGGGTGGCGTCCTGCCATGCGGCGAGCGCCGCGCGGCCCTCGTCCACGGCGATGCGTCGGCGCGATACGGCCACGTTCCTGCCTCCAGCCTGGCGATGTCACGGCCGCCGCTCGGCGGCCTCCCACCAGCCTATGCCACCGGCAGGACCGGTCCGGAAGGGTCCGTGGCCGGCCGTGGCCGGCCGCCGGGCAGCCTCGGACCGGAGCGGAAGTCCCAGTCCGACAGTGTCAGTCCAGCAGTGTCAGTCGAGCGTTGTCAGTCCAACAGTGCCGCGACGGCCCGGCCGAGCCGGATCTTGCCGACGGGGCGTCCGCCGCCCAGAACGGGGTCAACCACTTTGTCCAGCACGCTGGACACTTCGGGGATTTCGACGGCGCCCGAGGCGGCGAGCAGGGTCAGCCCGACGAGGGTCGTGGCCCGGATGTTGCCGTCGAGCATCTTGATGGCGACGGAGACTCCCTGCCGGGTGGCCATGACCAGCACACCTTCGGCGCCGATCTTGGCCAGGATGCCGAGTTCGTCCATGACGATCGTGTTGGTCTGTCCACGGCCCTGGACGGCCCAAGGGTAGTCCAGCATGGAGGTGGCGATCGTGGCGGCGCGCGCGTTGGAGTTCTTGTCGCCCGGAGCCTTGGCAAGCTTCGAGTAGGCCCGGGCCAGACCGGTCAGAGAGACGGCGGCAACCGGTGCGCCGCAGCCGTCGATCCCGAGATGCACAATGCGTTCACCGCAGTACTCCTCGATAACCGAGCGGATGCGCTGCTGCAGCGGGTGGTTGGGTTCGAGGTAGCTGTTCTTGTCCCACCCGTTCTCCGTGCACGCCCACAGGAACGCCGCGTGCTTGCCCGAGCAGTTGAAGGCAAGCCTGGACTTGCCGCGCTCGGTCTGGACGAGCCAGTTCCGGGCCGTCTCGTCCTGCGGCCAGTCGGCCGGGCACTGCAGCTGGTCTTCCTTGGCTCCGGCCGCCTTGAGCATGCCTTCCACCACATCCATGTGGTCAAGGGATCCGATGTGGCTGCCGCACGCAATGGCCACCTGGGCACCCCGCAGAGGCACGCCGGACTGCATCGAGGCCAGGGCCTGCAGCGGCTTGAGCGTGGACCGGGCAAAGATGGGGGCGGTGACATCGCCGAGCTCGATCACCACGGTTCCGTCCGCGGCCATCACAACAGCCGAACCGATGTGGCGGGACTCCACGAAGCCGCTGCGTTCGATGACTGCCAGTTCGACGGCGGAGTCGACTGTGAAAGTTGCATGCGGGTTCAAAGCCATGCAGCAAGTGTATGGTGCCGGGTGCGGATACCCCGGTTATTCCACGGTCACCATGACCGACTGCCAGCCGGAGGCGCCGTCCGGCACCGGATCCGCCCGCTTGTCCGTTTGCACCTGGCCGGTGCCGTCCGTGGCGCGGACCTTGATGTAGTGCGGGCCGGGCGTGGCATCCCAGTCCAGGGACCACTGCCGCCACGTGATGAGCGAGGCCTCATCGGAGAGCACAGCCTCGGTCCACGGACCGTTGTCGATCTGCACCTCGACCTTGGTGATGCCGCGGGTCTGGGCCCATGCGGTGCCCCCGAGCGCGACCTTCCCGGCCGGGACCTTGGCGAAGGACTTGGGCACTTCCACCCGGGCCATGGTTTTGATCGGACCCCGTTCGGACCAGCCCCGCTGGGTCCAGTACGCCTTGTTGTCGGCGAACCGGGTCACTTCCAGGTCGACCACCCACTTGGTGGCCGAGACGAAGCCGTAGAGCCCCGGGACCACCATCCGGACCGGGTAGCCGTGTTCGAGCGGGAGAGGTTCGCCGTTCATGCCGATCGCCAGCATCGCGTCGCGGTCGTCCTGGAGGACCTCCAAAGGGGTGGAGGCGCTGAAGCCGTCAACCGACGTGGACAGCACCATGTCCGCGCCCTGCGTGGGCCGGGCCATCTTCAGGACGTCGCGGATGGGCATGCCCAGCCACTTGGCGTTGCCGGCGAGGTTGCCGCCGACCGGGTTGGACACGCAGGTCAAGGAGACATGGGATTCGATGAGCCGGGCGTCGAGGAGGTCCTGGAAGGTGAGCCGGACCTCCTGTTCCACGAGGCCGTGGATGCGCAGCTCCCAGTCCTGGGCATTGATCTCCGGCACACTGAGGGCCGTGTCGATTCGGTAGAAATCCTTGTTCGGGGTCAGCCACGGAGTGACGCCGGGGGCCTTGGACTGCACACCGGCCGGGACCGCGGCGGCGGCCTTGGCAGGTGCGGGCAGTTGCAGCGACTCACGCGCCGCCGCCACGTTGCTGCGGGCGGCGCTGAGCATCCGGCCGCCGGTGGCGGCAATGGCCGAGGCGGCCGCGGTGATGCCGGCGGCGGCGAAGAATCCGCGCCGGGTGGTCGCCGGGCGCTCGGGTTCCTTCGCCGCGAGGTCGGCCGCCTCGTCCGGCCATTCCTGCATCCGCCACAGCCGCGTGATCAGGAGCCGGAGTACCACGAGCCCGGCCGCGGTGCCGATCAGGGACGGGATGGCGTCGATCGGCTTGACACTGGCCCGCGTCACCACGCTGCCGACGATCACGGCGCCCATCAGCAGCACTCCCGCCACGCCCAAGGCCCACTTCCGGTAGGCCACGATGCCGAGCACGCACGCCAGGAGCAGGATCGTGACGCCCATGCCGACAAACAGCGCCGCCTTGTCGTTGGTGCCGAACGTTTCAACGGCAAAGTTCTTCATCCATAGCGGCGTGAAGTCGATGAACGTCGAGCCCAAGGCAATCAGGGGCGTTGCCCGCGTGGTGAAGAAGGCACCAATCAGTTCCGCGACGGACAGGACGACGGCGGCGGCGGCCACTCCGGCCACCGCGGCCAGGGCTGTGGCGCCGCGGGACCGCTTGCTGGGCTTCATGCTGGGCTTTGTCATACAGGCCATTCGTAGCCGCAGGCCCGCCGGATTTGTCTAGCGAGTGGACATGCTCCCCGGCGACCCGTCGAAAGGAACACGCTCCGCGGCCACCTGCCGGGGATTGGACATGCTCCTTGGCCCGGGGGACATGTCCAGCCCTGGTATCCGGGAGAGGACATGGTGGCATTATGTCCAGTGGCTGCGGCCGGGACTGGGCATGTCCGGGGGAGTTTCTGGGCAACGGCGTGGGCCGAGGAGTGATGTCATGCCTGGCCGAAGGGCATGCTCCGCGGCCACCCGGCAGCGAATGGACATGCTCCTTGGCCGCGTCCCGGGGAATGGGCATGCTCCTCGGCCCGGAGGACATGTCCAGCCTTGGTATCCGGGAGAGGACATGGTGGCATTATGTCCAGTGGCTGCGGCCGGGACTGGGCATGTCCCACGGATTACGCGGTGCCTGGGCACGTCCGGGCATGTCCCGGGCGGAAGATTGAGCATGTCCAGCGGCCGACACAGCTTAGGAGCCTGCGGGGTGCACCACGTACCCTTGGAGACTGTGAAGGTACTTGTCATCGGCCCCGGCGGCCGCGAACACGCCATTGTCCGATCCTTGCTTGCAGACCCCAACGTGTCCGAGGTCCACGCGGCCCCGGGCAACGCCGGCATCAGCGCGCTGGTCCCCACATACGCGATCGACGCGAACGATCCCGACGCCGTCGCCGCGCTCGCCGTCAAACTCACCGTGGACCTGGTGGTGGTCGGACCGGAGGCGCCGCTCGCCGCCGGAGTGTCCGACGCCGTCCGAGCCGCCGGCATCCCGGTCTTCGGGCCGAGCAAGGCCGCAGCCCAGCTGGAAGCGTCCAAGGCCTTCGCCAAGGAGGTCATGGCCGAGGCCGGCGTCCCCACGGCGATGGCCCGTGTGGCTTCCAACGCCGAGGAAGCCGCCGACGCCCTCGACACCTTCGGCGCCCCCTACGTCGTCAAGGATGACGGGCTCGCCGCCGGCAAGGGTGTTGTGGTCACCTCCAACCGCGACGAGGCCCTGGCACACGCCCAGAGCTGCTTCGACGCCGGCGGCACCGTGGTCATCGAGGAGTTCCTGGACGGCCCCGAGGTCTCCGTGTTCGTCCTCTGCGACGGCCGGAACACCGTCGCCCTGTCCCCGGCACAGGATTTCAAGCGCATCTTCGACAACGACGAAGGCCCCAACACCGGCGGCATGGGCGCGTACACACCCC
This sequence comes from Arthrobacter sp. ok909, assembly GCF_900104405.1. Taxonomy (NCBI): domain Bacteria; kingdom Bacillati; phylum Actinomycetota; class Actinomycetes; order Micrococcales; family Micrococcaceae; genus Arthrobacter; species Arthrobacter sp. ok909. The sequence goes on from NZ_FNJS01000035.1 coordinate 19,411, forward strand.
TGGAATGGGCCCCCGAAGGCCTAGTCCAGGAAGTCATCGACCGCGTCGCCCAGCCCACGGTCAACCAGATGGCCCACCGCGGCACGCCGTTCGTCGGCGTCCTGTTCGTCGGCCTGGCACTGACCTCGCGCGGCACCCGGGTTATCGAATTCAACGTCCGGTTCGGCGATCCCGAAACCCAGGCCGTCCTCGCCCGGCTCAAGACACCCCTCGGCGGGCTACTCATGGCCGCCGCGAAGGGCGAACTGGACAAGGTGCAGCCGCTGCGCTGGTCCAAGGACACCGCCGTCGCCGTCGTCGTGGCCGCCGAGAACTACCCCGGCACCCCGCGGACTGGCGACCGCATCCGGGGCCTGAAGAAGGTTGACGCGCTGGAAGGCGTCCACATCATCCACGCCGGCACGAAGCTGGACGAGGAAGGCCGGGTGGTCTCCGCCGGCGGCCGCGTCCTGGCGGTGGTGGCGCTGGGCACCGACCTCGTCGAGGCCCGCGAGCGGGCGTACGACGGCGTCGAACTCGTCCAGCTGGACGGCAGCCAGTTCCGCACCGACATCGGCCGCAAGGCTGCCCGCGGTCAAATCCAGGTGACGACGGCGGGCGCCCCGGCCGCGTCGAAAGCGAAGGCATGACCGTGACGCATCCCGCAGCTTCGACCCCCGGCCCCGCACAGTCCGGGACCCCGCCCAAGGGCGGGCTGGACACCGCGACGCTGGACCTGCCGGGCTGGCAGCACGTCTATTCCGGCAAGGTCCGTGACCTCTACGTCCCCGCGGACACGGCCATCACACAGCGCTTCGGCCAGGACTGCGTCCTGGTGGTGGCCAGCGACCGCATCAGCGCCTACGACCATGTACTGGCCAGCGAGATCCCGGACAAGGGACGCATCCTGACCCAGCTGAGCCTGTGGTGGTTCGAACAGCTCGGCGTCGCGCACCACGTCCTCGCCTCCACGGTCGACGGCGGTGTTCCCGCCGCCGTCGAGGGCCGGGCGATGATCTGCAAGAAACTGGACATGTTCCCCGTCGAGTGCATCGCCCGCGGCTACCTCACCGGCTCCGGGCTCCTGGAGTACCGCGAGTCCGGCACCGTATGCAGCATCCCGCTGCCCGCCGGCCTCGTGGACGGATCGCGGCTGGATGAAGCCCTCTTCACGCCGTCGGCGAAGGCCGAGGTGGGCGAGCACGACGAGAACATCACCTACGACGCCGTCGTTGGCCTCGTCGGTGAGGAGGTCGCGGCCAAGCTCAGCGAGCTCACCCTGGAGATCTACACCAAGGCCGAGGACATCGCGCGCGGCCGCGGCATCATCCTGGCCGACACCAAAGTGGAGTTCGGCGTCGACGCTGCGACCGGCGTGATCACCCTGGGCGACGAGGTGCTGACCCCGGATTCCTCACGCTTCTGGGATGCGGCCACGTACCGGCCCGGGCAGGCCCAGCCGTCCTATGACAAGCAGTACGTGCGCGACTGGCTGACCTCGCCGGAGTCCGGCTGGGACAAGGCCTCCGACACGCCCCCGCCGGCCCTTCCGGCCGACGTCGTGGCACGCACGCGCAGCCGCTACGTGGAGGCCTACGAGAAGCTCACCGGGCGGACGTTCGCCTAATCCGGCGGCCCCGCCGGCACCGTGCGCCGGGCCCATCACGGGGCCCGGCGGCACGGCCTGTGCGGCGGCTAGGCTTCGGCGGACGCTGCCTCGGCGCGCCGCTGGGCGAGCCGGATCTCGAGCACGGCATCCAGTGCCTGCTGGACCCGGTCCGAAGCTCCCGCCGCGCTGAATTCCTTCTGCGCTTCCTCGAGATAGACCAGTGCCTCGGTGGATTCCCCGGCGGCCTTGAGGGCCTTGCCCAGCAGCAGGGACACCTCGCCGGCCGTGTGCCGGGCCAGTGACTGGCGCTCCGCGTGGATTTCGCGCAGCTTCTGGACGGCCGCCACGATGTCTCCGGTGAGGTAGAGCCAGCGGGCCCGGATGAAGGCGACTTCCAGCTGGTCGGTCTTGTTGCCGCCCACAATCGAGAGGGCCAGTTCGGCGCGTTCGATCGAGGACAGGGTTTCGGGTTCGACGATTCCAGAGGAGAGCCGGACCGCCGCCGAGGCCTTGTTGAACCGGGCCCACAGGTCGATGTCGTTCGCCGGGGAGAGCAGCCGGCCGGCACGCTCGTGGTACTTGATGCCCTCGGCGTAGTCGTGGCGCATGAACGCCACGTTGCCGATCACCCAGGCCACCTCGCCGGCGAGCTGGGACATGGAGTGGTCATCCATCTGGTCGTTCATGGCCTGGCAGTACTCCCAGGCCTCGTCCAGCCGGCCGCTCTCGGCCAGGGCGCCGATGAGCGCCCGCAGGGCGCCGATGATCATCGTGGAGCCCTTGGGCAGCTGGGCGCAGAGCCGCACCGCTTCCTGCGCATGTTCGACGGCGGCCGTCAGTTGGCCCTGCCCCTGCGAGGCGGCGGCGAGCATCTGTTGGGCGCGGACGCCGAGACCGGCCGATTCCGCGGCCATCGGGTGCTCCAGGAGATTCCGGACGACGTCCTTGCACTCCTGCCAGAGGCCCTGCTTGATCAGGCACTCGGCCTGCATGTAGGTCATGTTCCACCAGGCGCTGGTGTTCTTGGCGTCCAGGGCGATCTTGGCGGCGGCGGCGGCGTGGGCGGCGGCCACGGGGTAGTCGCGGAGGTCCCAGGCCTGCCGGGCGTACAGTCCCGCGAGCACATATTCGGCGTCGCTGACGGACACCGGCTGGCTCCAGGCTTCGAGCGCTTTGGGGGCCAGTTCGAGCCGGCGCGCAAGCTCTTCGATGACATCGGCAGTGGGCTCGCGGCGTCCGGTTTCCAGTAGCGAGATATAGCTGGGGGAGTACAGGTCACGGCCCAGTTCCGCTTGCGTCAGGCCCCGTTCGAGCCGTTCCGCGCGCAGCTTCTCCCCAAATCCGTTCCCCACGGACACCTCCTAATTCCGGACATTCTTTGTACTAAATGCTTGACAGTCTCTGTGGAAATCATTTTACAATGTGTGTCAACAAGGGTAGTGCTGACTTGGTTAAGGACCCCGACTCTTATTGAGGAACTCTATGTTGAAGAAGATTGCAGCCGGCGCCGTTCTGGCGGGCGCACTGGCATTCTCTGCCGCGGCTCCGGCCGTGCTGTCCGCTGCTTCACTTACCGATGTCTCACACGTTGCCGCGGTCGGCAACTGGCCGGATCCAATGCGCACCGCGCAGGCGGTCGGCAACTGGCCCGATCCCATGACCGCTTCGCTCAACGTCGGCAACTGGCCCGACCCCATGTAACAGCTCGGCTCTAACGGCTCAGGTGTGACGGATCCGGCGCAGCACCTGCCGGCATCCTCCTCACACAAATCCAGCACAGCCCCGGGATCTATCTCCCGGGGCTGTGCTGCGTCCGGCGCAAGGATCCCCGGCCTGGGGGCGGTCCCGGAGGATCAAAAGCGGGGGAAACAAGAAGCCGGGAAACAAAAAGAGGACCCTCCGCATGGAGGGCCCTCTTTTATCTATGGTCGGGATGACAGGATTTGAACCTGCGACCTCGTCGTCCCGAACGACGCGCGCTACCAAGCTGCGCCACATCCCGATCCGTTGCTTCAAAAGCAACTTCACAAGAGTATCCGATCATGGCCCCGGATGTGAAATCGGGGGTGACGCCCTTGTGCGGGGGCGGGGTTTGGGGGCCGGGCTTGGGGACGCGGTTAGGGCGGCACGACGCCGGGCACCGGCGCCCGATGTCAGGCGCCCGGCGTGCGAACCCCGCCGGAGCGGATCAGACGAGCGAGTCTTTCCAGGCGCCGTGGAGGCGGGCAAAAGCTCCGCCGTCGCCGATCAGCTGCTCGGGCGTGCCGTCCTCGACGACACGACCGTCGTGCACCACCAGGACCCGGTCCGCGGTCTCCACGGTGGAGAGCCGGTGGGCGATGATGAGCGCGGTCCGTCCGGCGCCGTGCGCCCCGTCCGGGCCGGCTTCCCCCGTGCCGGCCTCCCGCGTGCCGGCCTCCCGCGTGCCGGCCTCCCGCGTGCCGCGCAGCAGGCCGGCGAGGCCCTGCTGGACCATCCGTTCCGAGGGGATGTCCAGCGAGGACGTTGCCTCGTCCAGGATCAGGACCGCCGGGCGGGCCAGGAAGGCCCGGGCGAAGCTGATCAGCTGGCGCTGTCCGGCGGAGACGCGGCCGCCGCGTTTGTTGACGTCGGTGTCGTAGCCGTCCGGGAGGTCCGTGATGAACGCGTGCGCCCCCACGGCCCGGGCCGCGTCCTCAATTTCCTCGCGGGAGGCCCCGGGCCGGCCCAGGGCGATGTTGTCCGCGACCGAGCCGCTGAACAGGAACGCCTCCTGGGTGACCATGACGACGTTGCGGCGCAGGTCTTCGGTGCTCAGCTGGCGCAGATCCACGCCGTCGAGCGTGACGGATCCGGCGGAGACGTCGTAGAAGCGGGCGATCAGCTTCGCCAGGGTGGACTTGCCGGCGCCGGTTTGCCCGACGAGAGCGACCGTCTGTCCGGCGGGGATGTGCAGGTCCAGTCGCGGGATGATGACCGGACCGTCGCCGTAGCGGAATTCGACGCCGGTGAAGTCGATGCTGCCCCGCGCGTCGGGCAGGGCCACGGGGGTCTGCGGCGGCCGGACCGTGGGGACTTCCTCGAGCAGGCCCGAGACTTTTTCCAGGGCCGCCTGGGCGCTTTGGAAGGAGTTGTAGAACATGGCCATCTGGTCCACCGGCTGGAAGAAGCGCTTGGTGGACAGGATCAGGGCCAGGAGCACGCCCACCGCCAGCTCGCTGCTGAGGACCCGGAACCCGCCCGTGAGCAGTACGACGGCGACGCAGACGTTGCCGATCAGCACCAGTCCGGGCTGGAAGATGCCGTTGAGGTTGATGGAGCGGACGGTTGCGCGCCGGTAGTCCTCGGAGAGTTCGGCGTAGCGCGCGGCATTCTCGCGTTCCTTGCGGAATGCCTTCACCGCGCGGATGCCGGTCATGGTCTCCACGAAGTGCACGATCAGCCGGGCCGAGACCACCCGGGATTCGCGGAACGCGATCTGGGAATGCTTCTGGTACCAGCGGGCCAGGAAGTACATGGGTACGCCCGCGGCCAGCACCAGCGCGCCGCTGCGCCAGTCCAAGGCGAACACCGTGATGGCTGTGAACGCCATGAACAGCACTCCCGAGGCCAGCGAGCTCACGCCGGAATCCAGCAGTTCGCGCAAGGCCTCCAGATCCGAGGTCTGCCGGGCGATGATCCGGCCGGAGGTGTACTTCTCGTGGAATTCCAGGCTCAGCCGCTGCGTGTGGCGGAAGACCCGGACGCGAAGATCCAGCAGCATCGCCTGGCTGAGCCTGGCTGTGGACGTCACGTAGAGCGCGGTCAAGCCCGCTGTTCCGGCGGCCGCTGCCAGGTACGCGACGCCGGCGAACGCGAGCGGCAGGCTGTTGCCGGCCCGCAGGGCCGGGAGCGCGTGGTCGATTCCGAAGGCTATCAGCGCCGGTCCGGCCACGCGGGCCGCCTGGGACAGGACGACGGCGCCGATCGTCAGCCAGAAACGCGCCCGGACCGGGCGGACCAGGGAGCCCAGCAGGGCGAGGGAACGCCGCCGGACGGCCCTGCTCTCGTTCCTGGTGAGGTGCGCGTTGTCCTCATTGGCGGTGCCGAACGTTGCGCTGCTCATCGGGAAATCTCCTCGGACTGGTCCTCGAAGGCGGACAGTTCTGAATCCAGGTCCCGCGGTTCATGGTCGAGGCTGGCGATCACGTAGCGGTAGTGGCTGTTGTTGGCGAGCAGCTCCGCGTGGGTTCCGACGGCGGTGATCCGGCCCTCTTCGAGCAGCGCCACGCGGTCGGCGAGTGCCACCGTCGAGGGCCGGTGGGCCACGATCAGCGTGGTGGTGTCCGCGAGGACCTCGCGGAGCCGGGCCTCGACGAGGACCTCGGTGTTTACGTCCAGGGCCGAAAGGGGGTCGTCCAGGACCAGCACGGCCGGTTTCGCAGCGATGGCGCGGGCCAGGGCGATGCGCTGGCGCTGGCCGCCCGAGAGGCTCAGGCCCTCCTCGCCGATCAGGGTGTCCACCCCGTCCGGCAGCGAATAGCCGAAGTGGGCCTGGGCGACGTCGAGGGCTTCCTCCAGCGCCGCGTCGCGGCCTTCCGCCGAACCGGCGTCGGGCGCGCCGAGCAGGACGTTGTCACGGACGGAACTGGAGAACAAGGTGGTGTCCTCGAACGCCACGGCAACCACGGTGCGCAGATCCTCCACGCTGAACTCGCGCAGGTCCACGCCGTCGATCGTGATGGCACCGCCGGTGACCTCGTAGAGGCGGGGGACCAGCTGGAGCAGGGCGCTCTTGCCGCTGCCCGTGATGCCCACCAGAGCCATGGTCTCCCCGGGCCGGATGTCCAGGCTGATGTTCTTGAGGATCGGCTTGTCCGGGGCATCCTCGAACGCGAACGAGGCATCCCTGAAGCTCAGGGCACCTTTGAGTTCAGCGGGCCGGCGCGGCTTGTCCGGGCTGGTGATCGTGTTCTGCGCGTCCATGACCTCGAAGTGCCGGTCGACGGCGGACTTCGCCGTGAGGGCCATCGCCAGCAGCATGCCGCAGAACTCGACCGGCGCGGCCACGACGGCCGCGGTGGCGAAGAAGGCCACGAGGGATCCGATGGAGAGCTGGTCTGTGGAGGCAAGGAGAATCCCGACGACCAGCCCGGCGCCGAGGGCGAGCTCGGGCAGCAGCGTCACGACCAGGCTGAAGGTCGCCAGGTGTTTGGCTTTGGCGATCTCGGTCTCCCGGAGCTCCTGGGCCTGTTCGTTGAAGTTCTCGAGCGCCTCGCGGCTCCGGCCGAAGGCCTTCAGGACGCGGATGCCGTGCACGGATTCCTCGACCGTCGTGGCGAGGTCCCCGGTCTGGTCCTGGCTGCGGCGGGCCACCTTGCTGAACCGGGTGCGGAAGCGGAATCCGTAGATCATGATCGGCACCGCGGCGGCCAGGAAGATCAGGGCCAGCTGCCAGCTCATCGAGAACATCACCGCGACGCCGATCACCACGGTGAGCGTGGTGACCACCAGCATGATGGCGCCGAAGGCCATCCAGCGGCGCAGGAAATTCAGGTCCGTCATGGCGCGGGAGAGCAGCTGCCCGGAGCCCCAGCGGTCATGGAAGGCCACCGTGAGGTCCTGCAGATGCCCGTACAGGGAGATCCGCATCCGGGTCTCCACGGTGGTGGCGGGATTGATGACGAACTGGCGGCGCAGGGCCACGAGAACGGCCTCGGCGATGCCCAGGACCAGGATCACGAGCGAGGCGGTCCACACAGCATCCGCGCTGCCTCCGGGCTTGAGGGATTCATTGACCAGCACGCGCAGCACCTGGGGGATGGCCAGCGCCATCACGCTCGCCAGCAGTGCGGAGAGCAGGCCCATGACCAGCCGGGGCAGGATCGGTCTGACGTGCGGATAGAGACGGCTGATGGAGGTAAAGAATGAAGTCTGCTTGGCCATGCCTGCTTCTTAAAACGCCCGTGCCTACAGAGCACCGTTGAATGTAGTTTCCTATAGCAACTACCCTAGGCCATCATGTGACCGCATTCACCCGGCATGGGACGGTCCTGTGATCTCGGACAGTCATTATGATCCGCAATGAAGTCAGGGTACCGCGCCCCGGGCCCCACGGGACATGTCCAGTCCTGGCTCGGACCCCACGGGACATGTCCAGTCCAGGCTCGGACCCCACGGGACATGTCCAGTCCAGGCTCCGTGGAGTGGACATGATGCCACCATGCTCATTGCTCGCGATCAGGGGAGGGCATGTCCTACGGGCAGGCGAGCCACCGGAGGGCATGTCCCGCGGACGGCAGCGCCGGGGGAGGGCATGTCCCTCCGTCGGGCCGCCGGGGAGTCGGGTTCAGGCGCGGGAGGTCAGCGTGAGCAGGACGGCTTCGGGCCGGCAGGCGATGCGGACCGGGGCGAACCGGGAGGTGCCGATGCCGCCGGAGACGTTGACCGGAGTCGCCCTGCCGTTGCTTTCCCAGGTGTGCAGGCCGCGGGCCCGCCAAGTGGGAAGGTCGCAGTTGGTGACCAGCGCCCCGTAGCCCGGGATGCAGATCTGCCCGCCGTGGGTGTGGCCGGCCAGGATGAGGTCGGCGCCGTCCTGGGTGAAGTGGTCGAGGACGCGCTGGTAGGGTGCGTGCGCGACGGCGACGCGCAGGTGCGGATCGGCGTCCCGGCCCTTGGTGCCGCGGGGCCAGCCCGCGTACCGTTCGAGGCGCAGGTGGGGATCGTCGACGCCGGAGAAGTCGAAGCGCATGCCCTTGAGCACCAGGGACTGGCAGCGGTTGGTCAGGTCCACCCAGCCCGACATGCCGAACTCGGACCGCAGCAGCGGCCAGTCGAGCTTCTGCGGGTCTTTGCGCTGGCCGGAGGGCCCGAACAGATACGAGGCGGGGTTCTTCAGGCGCGGGCCGAAGTAGTCGTTCGAGCCGGGAACGAACACGCCGGGGAATTCCAGGAGAGGGCGCAGGGCCTCCACGAGGGGGGCCACGCCCTTGGGATGGCTGAGGTTGTCGCCGGTGTTCACCACGAGGTCCGGCCTCAGCTCGGCCAGGGAGGACAGCCACTCGGCCTTCCGGTGCTGGCCCGGCACGAAGTGGATGTCGGAGAGGTGCAGCACCCGGAACGGGCCGAAGCCGGCCGGCAGGATGGGGAGAGTTTCCTCCCGGAGCACGAACTGGTTCTTCTCCCAGATTCCGTAACCGGTGACGGCCGCCCCTGCTGCGGTGCCGGCCGCGGCGGTCACGGCAAAGCCGCGTCCGATGCTTCGAACGCGGCTCGCCAGATCATTCCCCCGGATCATCGGTTACTTCTTGCTGGATTTCGTCGGAGCCGGAGCAGGCGCCTGCGTCGGGGCCGCTGACGGGTCGGCGGAGGGGGCCGTGGCCGGATCGGTGCTCTGGGTCGTCGGGATGGTCATCCGCGGCGGCGCGACCGGGGCGGGCGCGTTCAGCAGGTTCGACGGCGGTGCCGGGAACGGATTGGTGCCGTAGGCCGGCGCCACCTGGGCCATGTAGTTCGAGAACTGCGGCCCGGCAATCATGTAGCCGTCGATGCCCCTGTAGAACTTGCCGTTGATGGTGACGTTCTGGCCGGCCCGCTGCTGGTTGCCCAGGGGATCGCCAAACCACGTGGCCGTCGCCAGGCCGCTGGTGTAACCGGCCACCCACGTGGAGCTGTTGGAGTCGTTGGTTCCGGTCTTGGCCGCGATCGGGAAGGTGGTCTTGGTCGAAATCCGGGGCACAATCAGCGCGCCAGAACCGCGGTTGAGCACTTCCTGCATGGCGTACGCGACGCCGTGGGCGACATCCGGATTGATCGCGTCCCGGCAGTTGGGCGTCTGGGCCGGCAGCTGGGCGCCGGTGGCGTCCGTCACCGAATCGATGGCGATCGGTTCGCAGTACTTGCCGTCATTGGCGAACGTGGCGAACGCGCTGGCCATGGTCAGCGGCGCCGTCTGGGTGGAGCCGATGAGGTTACCGAGGGTGGTCATCGGCACCTGGGGATTGGGGTTGTCCGTGCTCGGCAGGCCGCCGTGGATGCCGACGGCGTCGACGATCTTCTGGATCCCGCAGAGATCCACCTGGGCCGCCGTGGCGAAGGTGATCGTGTTGATGGAGTTGGCAAGCCCGTCGAGGACGGACATGTACTTGTAGTAGCCCTCTTCCGCGTTCTGCAGGTCATGCGTGCCGTTGGTCGCGTCATACCAGCCGACGGTCGGGGCCGGGCAGGTGTTCCTCCAGGGGAAATTCTGCGGATATCGGCGCACGGCGCCATTGAGCAGCGTGCTCATGGACTTGCCCTCATTGAGCCATTCCGCGAACGTGAAGGGCTTCATGGTGGAGCCGGGCTGGAAGCCGCCCAGACCGTTGAGGTCGTTGCCCTTGGCGTCCTGGCTGTCCACGTTGAAGTTCTGGGTCTGGTCGAATTTGCCGGGCTCGGGAATGAAGACGGTGTTCTGGGCCATGGAGACGATCTTGCCGGAGCCCGGCTGCACCGACACCAGCGAGGCGCCCCACTTGTCCGGGTTTGCGCCGGCCGAAGCATCAACCTGAGCCTGGGCCACGGCCTGCGCGTGCGGGTCCAGCGTGGTCTTGATGGTCAGGCCACCGCGGAAGATCTTCCGCTCCCGCTCCGCGGCGTCGGCCCCGTAGGCCGGGTCGTTCAGCAACAGGTGAACCACGTAGTCGCAGAAGTACGGCGCCGTCGTCGCATACGGGCAGCCCTGATGCGGCTGGGTGACTTTGGTTTCCACCGGCGTCGCGACGGCGGCGTCGTAGTCGGCCTGCTTGATCTTGCCCTGGGTCAGCATCGCCTTGAGCACGAGGTCGCGACGGACCTTGGCGTTGTCCGGGTGCGCGATCGGGTCGTAGAAGGACGGGCTGTTCACCACGCCGGCCAGCAGTGCGGCCTGCGGCAGGGTCAGGTCCTTGGCCGTGGTGCTGAAGAAGAACCTGGAGGCGGCTTCAATACCGTAGGCGTCACGGTTGAAGAACACGATGTTCAGGTAGCCCTCAAGGATCTGGTCCTTGGTGAACTTCTTCTCCAAGGCGATGGCCAGCTTCATTTCCCGGAGCTTGTCGCCGACACCCTTGTTGACGCCGTTGAGGAGGACCTCGTCACCCTTACCTTCGGCCTCCAACGAGGAGTTGATGACGTTGTTCACGTACTGCTGCGTAATCGTGGACGCGCCCTGCTTCTGGCCGCGGGCGGTGCTGACGAGGGCGCGCAGGATGCCGGTGGTGTCCACGCCGCCGTGCTCGTAGAAGCGGTTGTCCTCTATGGCGACGATCGCGTTCTTGATGTTGGGGGACATCTGGTCCAGCGAGACGCGTGTCCGGTTTTCCGTATAGAGATTGGCGATGACGCTGCCGTCGGCCGCGAGGACGGTTGTCGCCTGACTCGGCGGATCGACCTTCAGCTCTGCCGGAAGGGTGTCAAAAAACTGGATCGAACCGCTCGCCGCGCTGCCCGAAACGGCCGCAGCGGGGACCAGGAGTCCCGCCACCAGGACGCCACAAATGGCGCTCACGCCCAGGAAAAGAAGGATCTTTCCGAGGGTGGTGGCCGTGTCGAATAAAGGGTTCTTACCAGTCGCCATGTTTTCCACTTTACCGGCAACGACTAGGCTTTAGGTCATGACCAAATGGGAGTACGCCACGATTCCGCTCATCATCCATGCCACAAAGCAGATCCTGGACCAGTGGGGCGAGGACGGCTGGGAGCTCGTCCAAGTTGTTCCGGGCCCTGACGGAAACGGCCTTGTTGCCTACCTGAAGCGGGAGAAGCAGTAGCCATGAGCACCCCCTCTGAAGCCACCCCGGCCACGCCGGCAAACCCGGAAAACCTCGCCGAAGGCACCGTTGCCTCGACGGCCGGCGCAGCAGGCCAAACCGGCGGCACGGGCGCGTCGTCCGCTGTCGAACAGCGCCTGGCGGAGCTGGGCCTGACCCTGCCCGAGGTGGCGGCCCCCGTGGCGGCCTACGTTCCGGCTGTCATCTCAGGCAACCACGTCTACACCTCCGGGCAGCTGCCGTTCATCAACGGCAAGCTCGAAGCCACCGGCAAGGTGTCCACCGGCTCCGAAGCCGCCTCGGACGAATCCACGGTGTCCCCGGAAGCCGCGAAGAAGTACGCCGCCGTCTGCGCCGTCAACGCCCTGGCGGCGGTCAAGAGTGTGATCGGGGACCTCGACCGCATCACGCGGATCGTCAAGGTGGTCGGATTTGTATCCTCCGATCCTTCGTTCACCGGCCAGCCCGGTGTCATCAACGGCGCCTCGGAGCTGCTGGGCCAGGTCCTCGGCGATGCCGGCCAGCACGCCCGTTCCGCCGTCGGGGTATCCGTCCTGCCGCTCGACTCTCCTGTTGAAGTCGAACTGATCGCCGAATTCGCTTAGAAGGCCGGTTAGTTCTTTGCCTCAGTTAGCACGTCGCCTGTTCGTTCTGCCCCCCGATCTTGAAGGAGCAGCACGCAGCTGGCTTGAACACGGTGAACGCACGCCCCGCGCCCCGCGCTTCGCCTCCTCGGTGATCCTCCTGCGGGACTCGCCCACGGGTCTGGAGACCTGGCTCGGATACCGGACGGGGTCCTCCCCGCTCGGTGTCCTGGCATTCCCCGGCGGATCTCTCGAAACGTCCGACGACGACGCCGTCGGCTGGCTTGGTCCCTCGCCCCAGCACTGGGCCGAGCAGATGGGGACCTCCGACGTCGGCCTGGCGCGCCGCCATGTGGTTGGCGCCATCCGTGAGCTGTTCGAGGAGACCGGCATCCTGCTGGCCGGCCCGGACCTGTCCACTACGGTGGAGTCGACCTCCAGCGCGGAATGGATGCGCGCCCGCGAAGCCGTGGCGGACCAGGAGAAATCCTTCACCGACGTGCTGGCCAAGCGCGGGCTCTCCTTGCGGACCGATCTACTCAAGCCCCTGGTCAACTGGCTCAGCCCCGACTTCGCGCACCGCCGGTTCAACACCCGCTATTTCGCCGCCACCCTGCCCGTGAACCAACAGCCGTCCCTGCTCGCCAGCAAGGGCGTCTGGGGCCGCTGGGTCTGCGTCCGCAAGGTCGTCAGCGAACGGGACACCACGGTGCTTGGCGACGAGGTGGGGCAGGAGAACACCGCGGGCCGCACCCTGGGTGAACTCCTGGTTCCTGGCTCGGAGATCATGCTCGAGAAGATGTCCAAGGCCAACGGCTGCATCGCCTACCTCAGCTACAAGCGCAAGGCCCACGTCTACCAGCCGAAGCTCGTCGAGGAAGAAGGCCGGCTCATGCTCGAAGTCGAGGCCGCGAAGACGGTGGCCGGCGAACCCCAGCGGGAGCGCTAAGCCCCCACGGCGTGGTCCGCGTGGCTCGTGCTTGCGACTTGCCGGAGGGTTGTGGCTGCTTGACGTGGCTGGCTCGTGGGGGACATGCTCTCCGTTGGCGCTGGCCGTTGGACATGGTGGCATTATGTCCATTCCTCGCTTGCGAGGCTGGGCATGTCCCGGCCATGGGTATGTGAAGAATGGGCATGTCCCTCGGACGAGTGGGCACCAACGACCGAAGGCCGGTCCCGTTCATTTTCCGGGGCCGGCCTTCGTGGTTGCTGCTCAGGATTCCTAGCGGGAACGCTGGCGCAGTCGCTGCATGTCGAGGATGACGACCGCGCGGGCTTCCAGGCGAAGCCAGCCGCGCTGGACGAATTCAGCGAGGGCCTTGTTGACCGTTTCGCGGGAGGCGCCGACCAGCTGGGCGAGCTCTTCCTGCGTCAGTTCGTGGGCGACCAGGACGCCGTCGGTAGCGGGGCGGCCGAAGCGGTCGGCCAGATCCAGCAGCGCCTTGGCCACGCGGCCCGGAACGTCGGAGAAGACGAGGTCGGACAGGGAATCGTTGGTACGGCGCAGGCGGCGCGCCAAGGCCTGCAGCAGCTGGGCCGAGACCTCGGGACGAGTGCGCAGCAGCGCATTGAGGCTTTCGTTCTTGAGCCCGGCCAGACGGGTCTCCGAAACTGCCGTAGCCGTCGCCGTTCGCGGGCTGGGGTCAAAGAGCGCCATTTCGCCGAAGAGTTCGCCCGGGCCGAGGATGGCAAGCAGCGATTCGCGGCCGTCCGGCGACGTGCGGCCGAGCTTCACCTTGCCGGAGACGATGAAGTAAAGCTGGTCACCCTGATCGCCTTCCCGGAATACCGAGGCACCGCGTGAAAGGTCCACCTCGGTGAGTTCGTCCGTCAGCAGACGGAACGCCTCGTCGTCGAGCGTGGCGAAAAGGGGTGCGCGGCGCAATACCTCGATATCCATGAAATCTCCTGACTAGCTGTGTCGGCTGGGGCGCTTCAGCCATTCTTTCAGAATTTTGGCGCGTCTGTGACGTAGTTGGCACTGAAACGCCCGAAGGGCTCGAAAGCAGGCTCCCGGAAGTCCCGCCGATCGCGGAAGACCCGGCAGGCTGGCGGCCGATCGGCAAACGTTCAGCTTACACCGCTAGAATCGTGGCTGAACTGTCTGTGAGGAGCCCCGGTGTTTGGCTTGACCATTTTGGACCTGGTGTTGGTTGTGGCGCTTTTGTCCTACCTGATCCACGGCCTTCGCAACGGCTTCCTTGTGACGCTCGGAGGCATCGCGGGATTCGCTGCGGGCGCGGTCGCCGCATTCGTGTCCGTTCCCATCGTCAGCGGGCTCGTGGAAGACAGCGGCTGGCGTCTGACCGCCATCGTTGCCACGGCCATCCTGCTGATGATCGTGGGGAACGGGCTAGGCACCATGATCGGCCGGCGAATCCGCAGCGTCATGCCGTTCAGCCCCCTGCGTGCGGCGGACCGTCTCGTGGGCGGAGGCGTGAACGTCGTCGTGTCCGCACTGGTGATGTCGATGCTGGCATTCAGCATCGGGGCCCTGGGGGTGCCCTTCGTGTCCCAGCAGATCGCCGAATCCAAAGTCATCGGCTTCATCGACGGCGTGACGCCCACCCCGGTCAAGGCGTCCATGGCCCAGTTGCGCTCCGCAGTGATCGGCGAGGGCATCCCCACCCTGCTGGACGGCATCGGCCAGGGCCAGCCGGTCGCCATTCCGGACACGAGCACGGATACCCCGGCACTGAACAAAGCAGCCGCGTCGGTCCTCAAGATCGCCGGAACCGCCTACCAGTGCGGCCAGAACCAGACCGGCACCGGCTTTGTCGTCGCCCCCCGACGCGTGGTGACCAACGCCCACGTGGTCGCTGGCGTCGATCAGCCGGTGGTGGAAACGCCCGGCGGCGGCGCCCTGCCTGGGCGCGTTGTGTACTTTGACACCCAGCACGACCTCGCCGTCGTGGCGGTGGATGGCCTGCAGTCGGCGCCCCTTCCCCTGACCTCTGACCTGCCGTCCGGCAGCGCCGCGGCCTTCGCCGGCTATCCACATGGCGGTCCCTTCCAGTCCAAGCCGGCCACCGTCCAGGACATCACCACCGTGCTGGTCCCCGACATCTACGGCAACAATGCCGCGCCCGAGAACGTGTACCGGCTCGCCGCCGACGTGCAGCCGGGTAACTCCGGCGGCCCGCTTCTGACCACGGACGGGCAGGTGGCGGGGGTGGTCTTTGCCAAGGCCACCGCTGAGTCCTCGCTCGGATTCGCCATCACCATGGCCGACCTCGGCCCCGTTGCGGCCCAGGCGCCGGGTCTGGGCGGCGCCGTCTCGTCCGGACATTGCGTCAAGAAATAGCCGGGCATTTACGCCACGAGCTGTTCTCTGCGGTTGCCGGCCACTGGCACTCGCGAGGTTACTCCCGGGCGATCACGATCGCCCGGGAGTAACCGTTTGACGTGGAACTCCTGCTCCGGCCGGACGAGGGCTTCCGGCCGGAGGACGTCGTCAGGGCTGCGCACATCCACAGGATTGAGGTCGATGCGGGCCCGCCACACCACGGGGGGAAGTTCCGCCGGCAGCGGCACCGGTCCGGAGGCAACGCAGCGCAGGACCGGGAGCGTGCCCGGACACGGACCTACTCCGGACGCGGCCCCCGCAGGGGACATGCTCAGTCCTTGGCTGCGTGCAGTCCTGCGAGGTATTCCACTGCGAACCGGTAGCCCAGGATCCCGGCGCCGGCAATCACGGCCTTGCTGATGTCCGACAGGTAGGAATGGTGCCGGAACTGTTCGCGGGCGTGCACATTCGTGATGTGCACCTCGACCGTGGGCAGCGCGACGGCGGAAATGGCGTCCCGGATGGCGACGGACGTGTGTGTGTAGGCGCCGGCGTTGAGCACGATTCCCACCGCCTTCCCGCGTGCGGCGTGGATGGCGTCCACGAGGGCCCCTTCATGGTTGGACTGGAAGCATTCGACGTCCAGCCCGTGCGCCGCACCGGCATCTTTTGCGAGCTGTTCGACGTCGGCCAGGGTCGCCGTCCCGTACTTCTCGGGCTCGCGGGTGCCGAGCAGGTTCAAATTGGGTCCGTTGAGAACAAGGATGGTGCCGCGGCCGGCAGCGCTGGCGGGGGAGGCTTCAGTCATGTCAGCAAATCTATCGCGCCCCGGCCCGTGTGCGCTGTTCGTTACTGCCACGCCCTTCGTTACTGCTGATTTTGCCTGCCGCGCCAAAATCCGCGGACAACACTAACGACGACGGCGCCTCCCACCGGGTGGGAGGCGCCGTCGTCGTCCATGCGCCGGTGTCGAAAGACTCCGGCGCCCCGGCTGTTTCTGCGCTATTTCTTCAGCGAATGCGCGATCTGGGCCATGACGGTGTTGTCCGCGAGGGTGGTGGCGTCGCCGACCTCGCGGCCTTCCGCGACATCTTTGAGGAGCCGCCGCATGATCTTGCCGGAGCGGGTTTTAGGCAGTTCCGGCACTACGAGGATGGTCTTGGGCTTGGCGATCGGTCCGATCTCCTTGCCGACGTGGTTGCGGAGTTCCTGGACGATCGCGTCACCGGAGTCCACGGCGTCGCCGCGCAGGATCACGAAAGCCACGACGGCCTGGCCGGTGGTTTCGTCCGCGGCGCCCACGACGGCGGCTTCGGCGACGGCCGGGTGGGACACGAGGGCGGATTCGATCTCCGCGGTGGACAGGCGGTGGCCGGAGACGTTCATGACGTCATCGACGCGGCCCAGGAGCCAGATGTCGCCGTCCTCGTCCCTCTTGGCGCCGTCGCCGGCGAAGTACATGGTCTCGAAACGGGACCAGTAAGTTTCCTTGAACCGTTCCGGATCGCCCCAGATGCCGCGGAGCATGGCCGGCCAGGGTTCGCGGATGACGAGGTAGCCGCCGGAGCCGTTGGGCACGGATTCGCCGAGTTCGTCCACGACGTCCACCGCGATGCCGGGCAGCGGGACCTGGGCCGAACCGGGCTTGGTGGCCGTGATGCCGGGCAGCGGGGCGATCATCTGCGCCCCGGTCTCGGTCTGCCACCAGGTGTCCACGATCGGCGCGGGGATCGCCTTGCGGCCGCTGTCGGCGCCGATGACCTCGCGGTACCACATCCAGGCCTCGGGGTTGATGGGTTCGCCCACCGAGCCCAGGACCCGGATCGAGGAGAGATCGGACTTGGCCGGGATCTCCTTGCCCCATTTCATGAAGGTGCGGATGGCGGTGGGGGCGGTGTAGAGGATGGAGACCTTGTATTTCTCCACGATCTCCCACCAGCGGCCCTGGTGCGGGGAGTCCGGGGTGCCTTCGTACATGACCTGGGTGGCGCCGTTGATGAGCGGGGCGTAGGCGACGTAGGAGTGCCCGGTGATCCAGCCGACGTCGGCGGTGCACCAGTAGACGTCGGTTTCCGGGTGGAGGTCGAAGACGGCCTTGTGCGTGTAGGCGCCCTGGGTGAGGTAGCCGCCGGTGGTGTGCAGGATGCCCTTGGGCTTGCCCGTGGTGCCGGAGGTGTAGAGGATGAAGAGCGGGTGTTCGGAGTCGTGCCCGACGGCGGTGTGCTCGGCGGACGCGGCGCCGACGGTGTCGGCCCACCAGTGGTCCCGGCCCTCGTGCAAGTCGACGTCCTGGCCGTTGCGCTTGACCACCACGACGTTCTGCACGGTGTGGCCGTCGTGGGCCAGGGCCTCATCGACCGCGGGCTTCAGGGCGCTGGGCTTGCCGCGGCGGTAGGTGCCGTCGGCCGTGACCACGAGCTTGGCCTCGGCGTCGTCGATCCGGGACCGCAGGGCCTCGGCAGAGAAACCGCCGAAGACCACGGAGTGGATCGCGCCGATCCGGGCGCAGGCCAGCAGGGTGATGACGGCCTCGGGAATCATAGGCAGGTAGACGGCCACACGGTCGCCCTTGGCCACGCCCAGGGACTCGAAGGCGTTCGCGGCCTTCTTCACTTCTTCGGTCAGCTGCGCGTAAGTGTAGGTGCGGGTGTCGCCGGGCTCGCCCTCGAAGTAGATGGCCACCCGGTCCCCGTTGCCGGCCTCGACGTGCCGGTCCAGGGCGTTATAGGCCGCATTGACCTCGCCGCCTACGAACCACTTCGCGAATGGCGGGTTGGACCAGTCCAGCGTCTGGGTGAAGTCCTTGGACCAGCTCAGCAGCTCGCGGGCCTGCTTCGCCCAGAAGGCGGGACGGTCGGCGTCGGCCTCGGCGTAGTCAGCGGCGGTGGCCACGGCATTCGCCGCGAACTCGGCCGACGGCGCGAAACGGCGGTTCTCCTGGGACAGATTTTCGAAAGCATCGCCCTGGGGCGACTGCGTGGCAGTGGTGCCGGGTGTCTGCTGGGACATGGTGAACCTCATCATTCATCGATCCGTGCTGAGCGGACGTTCGTGCCGCCTCCGCGCCGGGCCGCATGTGCGACGTCGGGCGGCGGCAGATCACGGCAGTGCCGCAAGAGCTGTTCTGCAATAAACACTAATACGCAGGTCCGACCAAACGTGCGCCCCGTCACAAAGAGCGCCGTGAACGGTGTTTGTTAAGCGCCGAGTGGTCTGTTCGGCGATCGGACGTGCCCGTTCCCGCCTTCCCCGGCGCAGGCGACGGGGAACCGAAAATACAGAGAATTCTGCTGTGTCCGGCCTCGGCTTGTCAGCTAGTGATCGGCCATGCACTTGGCTAGGCTGAGATGAAGTTGTGACATCCGATGGAGGCGGCGGGACCCGTTAGCGGTCCTTTCCTTGCCTGCCGTTAGACGGCGCTGTCCAGGGCGCCGCCATGCTAAGGAGATACGGAATGAACGAGCAAGACAACGGGCAACTCCGGGCGCCCGCCCAGAACCAGGGCGGCGCGGCGCAGCCGGGGCCTGCCGGGTTCGGGGACGCGCCGCGCTTCACGGTGGACAAGAAGACGGCGAAGAAGAACGAAGCCGTTCTGGGTCCCTTCACCATCCGGGATCTGACTGTGTTCGGTTCCACGCTGCTTCTCTTCATCGCCTCCCTCATTCCGATGTTTGCCTTCTCCTACAACCTGTGGAACCTGGGCAGCCTGTTCTTTCTGGGCCTGGGCATTGTGCTGCCGCTCATTGTGACCGTCTTGTTCGTGGCGCGCCGGCTCAGCCCGGGGACGAAAATCCGGGTCGGATCGCTGTCGATTGATCAGTTCGCGTCCGTCGTGGCGTCCTTTACGCTCGCCTTTTTCTTTCTCGCCGCGGCCGGGGCCTTCGTGCCGAGCATGCTGATAGCACTCCTGGGCGCCGTGGGTCTCTTCGCGGCCACGGTCCTGGCCCGCTGGATCCCGTTCTTTGCCGGCGACTTCCTGGGCCGGGAGGAAGCGACTGCCCACGTGGTGGCTCGTGAAGCAGTTGCGCCGGTGCAAAAGCCCCGTGCGCCCAAGACGCCGAAGGCACCCAAACCGGCCAAGGGTGCCGCGGGAACCGGCGAATCCAAGGCGGCCGCCTCCGGGGCGGCCGCAGGCTGGGACAATCGCCCTGCCACCGCCGGCCAGACCGCCGTGCCGGCAGCACCTTCACCGGTTGTACCGTCGCCCGGCGTAGCTTCGGCGGGGGCAGCGTCCGTTGCAGCGACGAGCGCTGCGGCTTCCAGCGCGCCGGCAACCCAGATTTCCGGCGTCGTACCGCCCGCTGGCGCGGGTGGCACGGCTGGCGCTGCGCCATCCGCGGTTTCCGCCACATCAGCGTCGGCTCCGTCCCCGAAGCCGGCTCCCTCCGCTGAGCCGGCGTCCGCCGCGGAACAAACCCAGGCCGCCGGCGTCGTGGCCGGTGCTGCTGCGTCGACTCCTTTCGTTGCCCAGGCCGCTTCCACCGGCGCCGCCGCGGACCAGACCCAGGCCGCCGGCGTTCCGGCTGCCGCCGGCGGCAGCGCCCCCACCACGGTCCATCCTCAGGTCCGGCCACAGGAACAGGTCCGGCCGCAGGAACCCATCGGAGCCACCGTCGATCCCGCCAGCCGCGCCGCCGAGGACGACGTCCACCCCGTGCACGAGGCCTTCTGGTTCGCCGTCGCACAGCCCCGCACCGCCGTCGACGAGCGCACCGGGGCCCCGGCATTCGTCATCGAGCCCGGCGGCTGGGTCCTGGCCCTTGAAGACCGCGGCAACGAATTCCTGGTCCAGCACACGGACGGGCGGCTCGGCGTGCTGCGGGACCTCAGCAACATCGAACGCGGTTAGCCGTCCGTGACCACGGAATCCGGCACCAAGGAATCCGGCGGCAAGGCCCCCGGCGGCACCAAGCCCGGTGCCCCGCGCGCGTCGGAGTCCCTCCTGGCGCTCAAGCGCCGGGCCCGCCGGATCAGTCGGGCCCTCGCGGAACAGTACCCCTATGCCCACGCGGAACTGGATTTCCGCAGCCCGTTTGAGCTCGTGGTGGCTACGGTGCTGTCCGCCCAGACCACGGATGTGCTGGTCAACCAGATCACGCCCCTGCTGTTCGCGCGCTACCCGGACGCGCGGCGGATGGCGGAGGCGGAACCGGCCGAGCTCGAGGCCATCATCAAGCCCACCGGCTTCTTTCGCGCCAAGGCCAGGAACCTCCTGGCGCTGTGCAACCGGCTCGTGGATGAGTACGACGGCGAGGTGCCGGGCCGGCTGGAGGACCTGGTGACACTGCCCGGCGTCGGGCGGAAAACCGCGAACGTGGTGCTGGGCAATGCCTTCGGCATTCCGGGCATCACCGTGGACACCCACTTCGGCCGCCTGGCCCGGCGCTTTGGCTGGACGGACGCGGATGATCCGGTCCGGATCGAGTCCGATGTCGCCGAACTGTTCGAGCCGAAGGACTGGACCATGCTCTCGCACCGCGTCGTCTTCCACGGCCGCCGCGTCTGTCACGCCCGCAAGCCGGCGTGCGGCGCCTGCGCGGTCGCGAACTGGTGCCCCAGCTACGGCGCCGGCGAGACCGACCCTGAGAAGGCCAGGAAATTGTTGAAGTACGAGCTCGCCCCGGGGCAGGAGGCACTGCTGGCCCGGCTGCTGGCCGAGACGCACCGCGCCGCCGAAATCCGGATGGAATCGCAGAGGAAGCAGCCGTGACCGCGCGCCAGGACCTCGTCGACCTCGTTGCCGCCGTCGTGGCGGGCACGGCGCCCGCGCCGGATCCTCGCTGGCGGGAACTCGCCGTCGAGCCCGGCGAACGGGTTCGCAAAGCCGCCGTGCTGATGCTGTTCGGCGCGCTGGACAACGTCCCGGCGGTGTCCGAGAAGCTGCTGGCTCCGGCCGATCTGGACGTTCTGCTGCTGCAGCGGGCGCAGACCCTGGATGACCATCCAGGACAAGTCGCCTTTCCGGGCGGGGGCATCGATCCGGGCGAGTCGGTGGTCGCCGCGGCCCTTCGAGAGGCGGAAGAGGAGACGGGTCTGAACCCGGCGGGTGTGGACGTCCTCGGGGTGATGCCCGAGCTGGCCCTGCCGCGGGGGAATTTCCTCGTCACCCCGGTCCTGGCCTGGTGGGCCGCCCAGTCGCCCGTCCGGGTGGTGGATTACGGCGAATCCGCGCAGGTGTTCCGGGTTCCGGTCCGGGATCTGCTGGATCCGGACAACCGGGTGATGGCCACGGTCAGCCGGGCCGGCCAGACGTTCCAGAGCCCCGCGTTCACCGTCAACGGCGTGGTCGTGTGGGGGTTTACCGGGATGATTCTGAACCAGTTGTTCGAACAGCTGGACTGGGCAGTTCCCTGGGACCGCGCGCGGCTGTACGGGATCGATGTGTGAGTCCCGCCTGGCGATACGTTCACCCCGTACAACACCGGCCTGCCGGTTGATCCGCTAGCTGGCCCCCACGCCGCTGCTCACCAGGACCCCAGGGGCCACCGCTGCCGAATGACTGGCGGCTCGCCGGTGAGTGCTGGAACGATCCACAATCAGACCGGTCGCGGCGTTCTCACGCACAGCGGTGATGCCCGCCGCCGCGCTCTTGATGGAGCTGAACAGCGGCGAAACGGCGACGACCGTTCCATCCGGTGCCGTCAGCCGAAAAAAATACGCCTTGTCTCCAGCTTGTGCGATTTCAAACATGCCAGCCAAATCTGTGCCTCCCCAATTCCTTGCATCGTTGCAATAGCCGGCGGAAAGAACGGTAATCCGCCGGACTTTTCGAGCCTAGCCGGGTGATGGAGCCCACACAACGCTACCGACGGGTACGTTACGGAGGGTGTCCGAGGTCACTCATTTGGCGTTGTCGTACGAGTCCACGACCGCCACGCTGACTGGAAATTCCACCGGAATCCGGCCGAACAAGAGCTCTTTGGCGGCAGCTGCTGAGTCCTCGATCGCCCGGATACAGTCCTCGACGGCGCCATCGGGGCAGTGCACCATCACTTCATCGTGCAGGAAGAAGACCAGTTCAGCCGCGGCGGTCCCGTCCGACCGCAGGTCGCGCAGCCGCCGTCGCAGTTCCGCCAGCCAGCAGGCAGCCCAGTCGGCGGCCGAGCCCTGCACCACGAAGTTCCGGGTGAATCGCCCGCGGGAGCGGGCGATCGAATCCGCCCGGCGCTGTTCTTCCGCGGTAGTGGAGTGCTGGCTGCGCAGCCAGCGATCCGACGGCGGCGGGCTGCTCCGGCCCAGGCGCGAGGTGACGGTCCTTCCGGCTTCGCCGTCGCGGGCAGCCTGCTCTACGAAGCCCACGGCGCGGGGATACGTGCGGGCGAGCTGGGGCATCAGGCGCCCGGACTCGCCCGTGGTTGCGCCGTAGATTGCCCCGAGGAGGGCCACCTTGGCTTTTGCCCGGTCACCGCCGAAACCCTGTGCCGCGATGCCAGCGTAGAGGTCCTTGTCCCGGGCGGCCTCGGCCATTTTGGAATCCTGCGCGAGCGCCACAAGCACCCGCGGTTCCAGCTGCGAGGCATCGGCAACGATCAGTTTGTGGCCGGGATCGGCGTGGACGGCGCCGCGGATCTGGCGCGGAATTTGCAGCGCCCCTCCGCCGCGCGACGCCCACCGCCCCGACACCACGCCGCCCACCACGTACTCGGGCTGGAACCTGCCGTTCTTGACCCACGCATCAAGCCACACCCAGCCGTTGGCCGTGTGGAGGCGGGCCAGCTTCTTGTAGGCCAGCAGCGGCTCGATCGCGGGGTGGCTGGATTCCTTCAGCTCCCATTGGCGGGTGGTCTTCACCTCGATGCCGTTGCGGTGCAGGGCGCGCATGAGCTCCTGCGGCGAGTCCGGGTTCAGCGCGGGTGAGCGCAGCAGCTGCCTGAGCTCGGCGGTGAGCGCTTCGAGTTTGGCGGGGCGCTGGCCCGGAGCCGGGCGGGGACCGAGGTGGTCCGCGAGGATCTGCTCGTGCAGTTCCTCACGCCAGGGCACACCCGTATATTGCATTTCGGCGGCGATCAGGGCGCCCGCGGATTCGGCCGCGAGCAGCAGCTGGAGCCGTTGGCGCCGGTTGGCGTCGGGGGCACCGGCCGAACCGCCGGCCGAACCGGGGGAAGTTGCCGGGACGCCTCCCGCTTGGCGGAGCGCCTCCTGCTGGGCTGCATACTCGGCACGGAGATCCTCAAGGGACTGACCGGGGCGCTGGCTCCTGGCCGGGGCATCGAAGAGTGCACCCTGCTCCGGCGGCGGGGGAGGAGGCTGCAGGGCCCGCGGCGGCTGGTGCAATTCATCGTCCTGTGTGAGCTTCTCCGCCGCCCGGGCATAGCCGGTGTGGGCGGTGAACTCCGAGTGGGCCAGAATCGAACCGCACAAAGTCAGGTCGTAGCAGCGCTCGAGCTCCACGCCGGCCCGCAGCAGCGACGGATACCAGTCCTGCGTGCGGTGCCAGATCCAGCGCGGGCGCCGCTTTTCAAGCCCGCGGACGACGCCGGCGAGGTCGTCGGTGCTGACCACCCGTGGCTGCGGATTGGACGGTGCGGGGAGGCCATCGGCCGTGAGTTCCTGGATAGCCGCGCCGTCGGCGTGGGCGGCAAGCAGGAGGTACATAGTGTCAATTCTGCCCTGCTCCGGGGCGTGCTCGGTGCGCACTGCCTGGCGGGGGCTGCAGGGGGCCGTGCCCGGTTTGTCCACATAGCTGACGACGGCGGTTACGCTGTGCTTCCCGGACCGGCACAGTGGCAGCATGAACAGGCACCAGCCACCCGGCCCGGACTCGTCGCCCCCGCAGGACGGGGGACCGTGGATTCCCGGAGAGTCCGCGGAGACTCTGCTCGTCACCGGCGCCGATGTGCTGCGCGGCGAGGTGGAGCGCATTGTCGCCGCTGCCGGGGGCCACCTGCGGACAGCCCGGGACGTGGCCCAAGCCGCGCCCTTCTGGGACGCCGCGGGCGCCGTGCTGGTTGGCAGCGACATCCGGGAGTTGCCACTTCGAAGGAGGGCGCCGGCGGTGCTCGTAGGAGTCAAGGAGGACGGCGACGGCCTGTGGCAACTGGCCGCCGCCATCGGGGCTGAACGCGTCGCCGTGCTGCCGGATGCCACCGCCTGGCTGGCGGAGTACCTTAGCCGGTCCCGCGCGCCGGAAGCCGGCGGACTCGTTGTTGGCGTGACAGGCGGCTGCGGCGGTGCAGGGGCAACGACCGCCGCCATCTGGGTCGCGCAGGCGGCCGCCGGGCTCGGGGCGCGGGTGGTGCTGATCGACGGCGACCCCTGGGGCGGCGGCCTGGAACTGGCGTTGGCCGCCGAGGACGCTCACGGGCTCCGCTGGCCGGATCTGGCCGGGGCGAGCGGCAGTATCGATCCCGCCCAGCTCGACGATGCGCTCCCGAGGGCCGGGGGATTCTCCTTCCTGTCGTGGCCGGGCACCCGGGACGGTGCAGCCGGTGTGGACGCAACCTCGGTGGCCGTGGTTCTCGACGCCGCCCGGCGGGGCAGCGAGCTGGTCGTGCTGGACATCGGCCGGGGACGGGAGGCTTTGCGGTCCTTCGCCTGGGAATGCGACCGGATCGTGGTCGTGGCGCCGGCCCGGCTGCGGGCGGCCGTCGCCACAGCCAGGTTGGCGCAGGAGCTTCCGCCGGTAGATACGGCGCTGGTGGTTCGGGCCAGTCCCGGCGCCGCCTTGGATGCGCCTCTGATTGCGGAGTCCGTTGGGCTTCCCCTCCACGGGATCATGCCGGAAATCAAGGGTCTGGCGGCGGCCACGGAACTCGGCCGCCTCTTGGAAGCCGGCCGGCAGCGCTCGGTCCGCCGTCTGACCGCCGGGCTCCTTGATCTGGACTGGGGTAACGTCTGATGAGCGCTCATTCGGACGCGGACCCCGCCGAACCGGAACGGCCCACCTGGCGGCCGCCGGGCCGCCGCCGCTCGCAGGGATTTCTGGACCCGACGTTGCTGGAATCCGTGCGCGAGTCAGTCATGGCCGATCCCGCTCCGGTGACCCCGTCGCGGGTAGCGGCGGCCGTCCAGGCAAGCGGACGGCTGCTTGGCACGGCCGGCGCCCTGGCAGCTGTGGAAAGCATCAGCGCGGAGCTGAGTGGCTTGGGTCCCCTGCAGCCGCTGACCCGGGATCCTGCTGTGACGGACATCTTTGTGAACGGACCGGACTCGGTCTGGCTGGACCGCGGCAACGGCCTGGAAAAGGCGCCCGTCCTCTTTTCCGGGGAACCGCAGATCCGGGCTCTCGCGACGAGGCTGGTGGCAGCCGGCGGCCGCCGCCTGGATGACAGCTCGCCGTGCGTCGATGTCAGGCTCGACGGCGGTTACCGGGTGCATGCGGTGTTGCCGCCGATTTCCACGGTCGGGACCCTCTTGAGCGTGCGAATCCGCCGGACTTCGGTCTTTACAATGCCCGAGCTGCGGCGCAAGGGCATGTTCGGGACCGGGGCATGCGGCGGGCTCGTCGAGTCCGTGCTCGAACGGATGGTCGGGTGCAGGCTGAGTTTCCTCATCAGCGGCGCCACCGGCTCGGGGAAAACCACGCTGCTGGCGACGCTGCTGGGGTTGTGCGGCCCGGGAGAACGTCTCGTCCTGATTGAGGACGCCGCGGAACTGAATCCGGTGCACCCGCATGTCGTCTCGCTGGAATCCCGGCACGGAAACCTGGAAGGCGGGGGTGCCGTGGACCTGGGCGAACTGGTTCGTCAGGCCCTGAGGATGCGGCCGGACCGGCTGGTGGTGGGTGAATGCCGCGGAGCGGAGGTCCGGGAGTTGCTGTCGGCCATGAATACCGGGCATACCGGAGGCGGCGGGACGATTCACGCCAATGCGGCGGCGGCCGTCCCTGCCCGGTTGGCGGCGCTCGGCGCGCTCGCCGGCATGGGCCAGGACGCCGTGCGCTTGCAGGTGGCGAGTGCGATCGACGCCGTCGTGCATGTCGAGCGGAGCGGGACCGGGCGCCAGGTCACGAGCATCGGAATCATGGAAGCACAGGAATCCGGGCTGGCTGTCACCGCTGCACTGGAAGTACTGAGGGACCGGGCCCGGTTCGGTCCGGCCTGGCCGCGGCTGGCGGACAGGCTCGGCCTGGATCCAGCAGTAGCCGATGGAACCAACGCCGGGGCTCGCTCGGCGCCCGAAGCACGCCCGCCGGGTTCGGGAGCCGAACACCCGCAGTCATGGACCCCGCGATGACGGCGCTCCTGATCATCGTCCTGATCCTGGCCCTGTGGCTGGCCTTTCCCTCCCCGCGTGCGGCAGGCCACCGCACCCGCAAGGCCTTGCACGGCGCCGGCCCGCGGAGTTTCCCGCCCCGAGAGCAGCCATCCAGCCTTCCGAGCCCGGGTCGGTCAACAGGCCTGCGCAGTCGTGGCCGGAGAGCCGTCCCAGGTCTCGGCCGTGTGTTGGCTGGAGGCTCCGCGGGGGCGGGGGGCGTGCCTACGACGGTTGTGGTCCAGCAGCTGGCCGCGCTGCTGAAGGGCGGACGCACCCCCGCCCGGCTGTGGGATGAACTGTGGGTGCTGTACGGCGGGGACGCTGCTGAGCAAGGGGCCGCGGTCAACAGAGCTGTCGACGCCTCGGTCCGCGGCGCGGGCCGCGACGGTACCCAAGTCATGTCCGGGTTGGTACTTGACTCGGAGTCCCTCAGAGTCCTCGCGGCCGCACGTGCGGCCGCCCTGGGCGGGTCCTCTGTGGCCGTGGCGATCCGTCGTGCGGTATCCGGCGGGGCGGCAGGCGAACGGCCCGGCGCTGGAGCCGCCCTTGGCGGCGCCGTGAGCGTCGGGGCCGGGCGCGACCTCCGGGTGTGGGGCGAGCTCGCCGCATGCTTCGACACCGCGGAGGCCAGCGGTTGCCCGCTGGCTGACGTGCTGGCGCGCTTTGCCGGGCACCTTGAGGCGGAGGACGACGCCGAAGGTGCCCGGCAGACGGCTTTGGCGGGGCCCCGGGCAACCGTCCGCTTGCTGACCTGGCTGCCGGCGTCGGGTTTGGGGCTCGGCTTGCTGCTGGGAGTGGACCCGGTGGCGACGCTCCTGGGAAATCCGTGGGGCCTCTTGGCGTTGGCCGCAGGGGTGGTCTTGACCGCCGCCGGCCGGATGTGGTCTTCGAAGCTCGTCCGCGCCGCGGCGGGAGCGCACTCGTGACTCCACTGCCGCCGTGAGTCTCGGCCTCACCGGAGTCGTGGTGGCCGCCAGCCTTGCCGGTGCAGCCATTATGGTCCTCGCAGACTCCGGCCGCGTCCGCCGAAGACTCCGGCGTCATTTTCTGGCCCCGGCGGACGGGTCCGGACGGCGTCGGGGGACTCCAGCCGGCCGCCAGCCCGGACATCCCGGCTATCCGGGTCTGCGGGACACCGCCATGATGCTGGAACTCATCGGCGCCATGCTGGAGGCGGGAGCCGGACTGGGCCGGTCCCTGGAACTCATTGCCGCCCTGGTGCCGCAGGAACTCGGGCGGCAGCTGCGGCCGGTGGTGTCAGCCCTTGCCATTGGCGCGGACTGGGACACGGCATGGCACGGTTCAGGTGCCCAGGCGTCCGAACTTCTTGCTCTGCGCGACACCCTCACGTTCGCCGCCCTCACGGGCGCCCCGTCCTCGGCCCTCCTCTATGCCCAAGCGGCCCGGCTGCGCCGCGAACGGAACCGGGCTGCCGAGCAGCGTGCCGCGGCGCTAGGCGTGAAGCTGGTCGTGCCGCTGGGCTTGTGCTCCCTGCCGGCGTTTGTCTGCCTCGGCGTCGTGCCCGTGCTCCTGGGGCTGCTCCCGGCCTGATGCCCGCGGGCGGCCGGCGGCCCCGACACCGTATCGCCGCTGGTCCAAGGTTTATTCAAGTTGCTGGGGGATACCTTGGGGGCAGGCACCGTCGGAGTATGAGCGGTCTCGTGCGTCGGCTACTCACAGCGCTTCTGTGGCGCCTCGAATCCCCAGGGTTTCTGGGATTTCGTATCGAGTGAAAGCCACGCAGGGGGGCAGATCAATGATTCGATTGCAAAGGGCGGGCGTGATTGCAGCGCTGAGCCTATTGGTGATGGCGGGTTCGGCGGTGGGGGCCGGTCCGGCCTCGGCCGCAACGCCGACTTGTCAGCCGGGGGCGCCTCAACCAACCAACCAATACCCGGGCACAGCGGTGATTGCGACCAACTTCGAGTCGGGAAGCATCACGGCTTCGGGCTTCAACGCCCCCGTCACGGCCGGGACCGGGACAGCCGACGTCTCCTCGGCTGAACAACACTCGGGCCGCTGCTCAGCCTATGTTCACGTGACCACGGATGCTGGCTCCCTGGCCAATTTTGCCGCACCGCTTCCAGCCGGCAGCAATGAAGTCTACGCCGACGGATGGTTCAACGTCACAAAGGAAGGCGTCGCGGGCAACAACGTCCCCATGTTCCGGTTCTTCAACGGAGCCACCCGGTTCGTGGACGTCTACCGCTCCAACGGCGGCGCCGGCCCCCTGTGGCTGCGCGTAGCGGCGCCCGACGGCACGCTCGGCTACACCCCGATGAAAGTGAACGTCCCGCTCGGAACGTGGCACCACCTGGTCATGCACGTCATCCCCAACGGCGCCTCCTCCACCATTGAGGTGTGGTTCGACGGCCAGCTCCTCTATTCCAGCAAGCAGGTCGCCACGGGCTTCACCGCGGTCACCCAGATGCAGCTCGGCGCAGAGCACCGACGGCAGGCAGGCGACAGCTACATTGACGACGTCGTCATCAAAGCCGGCAAGGCCGGTGGCCAGCTTCCCGGAACCTTCAACCCCACCGCTCCCACCCGGGCCCTTGATACCCGGAACAGCACACCGGTGGGTGCGAATTCCGCGGTGTCGTTCCAGGTCGCGGGGGTCAACGGGATCCCGGCGAAGGTCTCGGCGGTGGTGTTCAACCTGACGGTGACCCAGCCGCGGTCCCTCGGGTTCATCACGGCCTACGCCTCCGGCGCCGCGCGGCCCAACGCGTCCAACCTGAACTTCTCCGCCGGCCAGACGGTGCCGAACCTGGTCACCGTCCCGGTCGGGGCCGACGGCAAGGTCACCCTGTTCAACAGTTCCTCCGGGTCCTCCCAGCTGATCGCTGACGTGACGGGCTATTACGTCACCGGAACGCCGGCGACGGCGGGTTCCTTCAAGAGCCTCTCGCCGGCCCGGCTCCTGGACACCAGGAACTCCTCGGCAGTCGGCGCGAATTCCGCGGTCTCCTTCCAGGTCGCGGGGGCCAACGGAATCCCCGCCTCGGTCGCGGCGGTGGTGTTCAACCTGACGGTGACCCAGGCGAAGTCCCTGGGCTTCGTAACCGCGTACGCGTCCGGTGCGGCCCGGCCCAATGCGTCGAACCTGAACTTCTCCGCCGGAC
>NZ_FNJS01000070.1:0-1828 GCF_900104405.1 Arthrobacter sp. ok909
CATTCGCGCAGGACCGCGGTGTCCATGTCCTCGCCATCCTGCGGGTAGTACCACGGCCGCTTCCACTGCCCGACGTCTTCGAACAGCGCGCCTTGTGCGGCGTGCCAGGGGTGGATGGAGGTCAGGCGGGCGGGGTCGAAGAGTTCGCCGCGCTGGCGGCCGGCCAGGGCCGCGAACGCCACCGGGGTGAACGGTGCCCGGTAGGTGGTGGTGCCGATGTCGCCGATGCCGCGGGACGCTTCGCCGGCTGTCCGGAGCGCGGCGGCGATGACGCCGATCGCGTTCACCCCGGAGGTCTTGCCCTGATCGTTCGCGGTGCTGATCGAGGTGTAGCGCTTGATGTGTTCCACCGAGCGCATGCCGGCCCCGGTGGAGCGCAGCACGTCTGCCACCGACTGGTCTCGCTGGAAGTCGACGAAGTGGTGGTGCCAGTCATCCGGGGTGCCGGTCTGACCGGGAACGAGCCAGAGCTGCCGGGTCGGGGCGGAGGCCTTCGGCTCGCCGAGCACGGACGGATTTGTGGTGGAGTCGAAGCCTGCGGCGATGCCGGCCGCGGCTCCGGCGGAGATGCCCTCGGTCAGGCAGTCTTCGAGTTCGAAGCTGCCGCGGCCGGAGCCGATGGTCTGCTGGTTGGGGACGATGCTGCTGGGGACGAACGCGGCCAGGTCATCGTCCCAGCGCAGCTTGCCCTGCCGCTGGGAGTGCAGGTGCACCAGCGGGCTCCAGCCGCCGGAGACGGCCAGCAGATCGCAGGCGATCTCTTCGACGCCGGAGGTGAGTTCGCCGTCGTCGTTGATGCTGCGGACGGTGATGGCGTTAAGCCGGCCGTCGCCGGATTGCGAGGCCGTGGTGTTGGCCACGGCGCTGCCGATCAGTACCCGGGTGCCGGATTCGGCGGCGACCGCGGCAACCGCGGTCAGCTGCGGGCGGGCGTCAACAACGGCCTCAAGCTTGACGCCCGCGGCCTGCAGGTCCGCAGCCAGGGCGTAGGCGCTGTCGTTGGTGGTGCTGATGACCACGCGCGAACCGGCGGCGACGGCGTAGCGGTTCAGGTAGCTGCGGACCGCGGAGGCGAGCATGATGCCGGGGCGGTCGTTGTTTTCGAAGACCAGGGGCCGTTCGTGGGCGCCCGGGGCCAGGATGACCTGGGCGGCACGGATGTGCCAGATCCGCTGGCGGGACACGCCGGGCGCGGCCGGGCTGGACAGGTGGTCGGTCCGGTTCTGCACGGCGATGACGTAGTTGGCGTCGTAGGCGCCGAACGCGGTGGTGCGGTTCAGCACGGTGGATTCGGCGCCCGACACGAGTTCGGCTTCGACGTTGGCCACCCATTCCAGGACCGGTTTGCCCTCGATGGACTCAGCCAGTCCGGGTGCGGTGGGTCCGGACAGCAGCGAGCCGCCAAGTTCGGGCTGGTCGTCAATGAGGATGACCCGGGCGCCGGTGCGGACCGCTTCGCGTGCGGCGGCCAGGCCTGCGGGGCCGCCGCCGACCACGAGGACGTCGGTGTGGACGTATTTCTTGTCGTACTCGGCGCGGTCCTCGGCCGGATCCAGCTTGCCCAGTCCGCTGAGGTATTCGGCGCTGAGGCCGTCCACGAGAGACACCGTGGTGGCGGGGAGCATGGACTCGGCGACGTGGCCCAGGAACCGGGGGGCAACCTTGACCAGGGCGTTGGATTCCTCGACGCCGGCGGACATGATGCCGCGCGGCCGGCCCTCGTAGAGCGAGTTGCCGGCGGCGATCCGGCCGTTGGCGAGCAGGGCCGAGGCGAGCGTGTCGCCGGGGTGTCCCGTGAATTCCTCGCCGTCCACGGTGAAGCGCCAGG
>NZ_FNJS01000010.1:0-160094 GCF_900104405.1 Arthrobacter sp. ok909
TTTAGATCTGTCTTCACAAACAGGGTTTAACACCCTCCACCTTCAATTAACAGCGTCCACGCGGCGCACGCCCAATTCGGACTCACTCATCTAGACGGGACTGCTCCCGCCGGGGTGAGACTCCCAGCAACTGCGGCAACGTGCCCGCCGGCGTCGTTGATTGCCAGGCGGACATCCGCAGTGTTACTGCCGTGCAGCCCTTGGTGTTGCGTTGCTCGGTGCGGAACCCGCGGAGTTGTCCAGCGCCTCCGCGACGATCTGGACGATGTGCCGGGAGCCGCGGCCGGCGAGATCGGCCACTTGGGTCCGGCAGGAGAACCCGTCGGCGAGGATGTCCCGGTCGGGGGTAGCCGCGATCTTGCCCAGGATGCCCTGTTCGGCAATGGCCACCGAGACGTCGTAATGGCCTTTTTCCATGCCGAAGTTGCCGGCGAGGCCGCAACATCCGTTGGAGATGTCCACGTCGCAGCCCATGGACGTCAGCAGCTCCAGATCCTTCCCGTACCCCATGACGGCGTTGTGATGGCAGTGGGGTTGGGCAAGAATCCGTTCGCTGCTGGCGGGTGGTTCCCAGTTGATGGATGTGAGGAATTCCGCGACGGTCCGGGTCCGGGCGGAGACTTGCCGGGCGCGTTCGTCGTCGGGCAGCAGTTCGAGCAGGTCCGAGCGGAGCACTGCCGTGCAGGACGGTTCGAGTCCGATCACGGTCCGGCCGTCGGCTACGTGCGGGTGCAGGACGTCGAGGGTCTTCCTGAGGGCTGCCTTGGCCGCGGTCAGCTGTCCTGTTGAGATCAGCGTCAATCCGCAGCACGCTCCGGGGCCGGCAATTTCGATGTCACATCCCGCGGCCTGCAGCACCTTGATCGCGGCGAGGGGGACCTCGGGGCTCAGCGCGTCCGAGAACGAATCAACCCAGAGCAGGACCCTGTGGGCGGAGGCCGGCGTGTGCACTGCCGGGCCGCCCGCCGCCGGGACCCGTGCGGTGTTCAGGGCTGCGGAACGGGCCCCCGCCAAGGCATGGAACGGCGCTTTCGGGAATGTCGGCAGGGACCGGCGGGGATCCGCCCCGGCGAGCCGCAGCATGGTCCGGCGGAGGATCCCGACGGAGGCAGCCTTGTTGACCAGGGGGCCCAGGGGCCCGATCAATCCCAGCCAGGCGGGCAACCGGCCGAGCGTGTAATGACTCAGCGGACGCAGCCGGCCCTTGTAGCTCTGGTGCAGTGCCTCTGACTTGTACATGGCCATGTCGATGCCGGTGGGGCAGTCGCTGGCGCACGCCTTGCAGCTCAGGCACAGATCGAGGGCCTCATGGACTTCCGGGGACTTCCAGGACATGTCCACTACGCCGCCGTTGAGCATTTCCTGCAGGACGCGGGCCCGGCCCCTGGTCGTGTCCTTTTCATCCTTGGTGGCGAGGTAGGACGGACACATGAACCCGCCTTCCTCGCGGAGATCGGCCCGGCATTTGCCGACGCCAACGCAGCGGTGCACGGCGTTGGTGATGTTGCCGCCGTCGTGCGCAAACGCAAAACCGTCCGATGCCAGCAGGTTGCCGGCGTGCGGGCGCCGCAGGTGCGCGTCGAACGGGTCCGGATTGATGATGACGCCGGGGTTGAAGATGTCCTGGAGATCGAAGAGTGCTTTGAACCCGGCCATCGCGGCCAGGGCCCGGGGCGAATACATGGTTTTCAGCAGTTCGCCGCGCGCCCGGCCGTCGCCGTGTTCGCCCGAGAGCGAGCCGCCGTACTTGGCGACGAGGTCCGCCGCCGCCGTCAGGAAGCGGCGCATCACACCGGCATCGTCGTCCAGCGGGAAGTCGATCCTGACGTGGACGCAGCCGTCGCCAAAGTGGCCGTACGCCAGCCCTGACACGTTTTCGCGTGCCATGAGCAGTTCAAGATCGCGAAGGTAGTCGCCCAAGTGCTCCGGCGGGACGGCCGAATCTTCCCAGCCCGGCCAGGCCTGGGTCCCGGCGGCGGTCCTGCCGGCCAGCCCGGCGCCGTCGGCCCGAATCTGCCACAACCGCGTGGCCTCCGGGCCGGCCGGAAGGATCAGCGAGTCGATCGCCCCCGCATCCAGGACCATCCGCTCGGCTGCCGCCACCGCCTCCTCCGACGTCGCTCCGCCCACTTCCACCATGAGCCAGCCGTTGCCGGCTGGCATGGTGGGGACAGCGTGCACGCCTTTGGCGTTGCGGACCACGTCGACCAGCTGTGCGTCCAGGCCCTCCAGAGCCAGCGGACGGTGCGGAAGCAGGCCGGGAACCGCGTCGGCCGCGGCCGGCATATCCGGGTAGCCCAAGACGGCCAAGGCCGGGGCCGCCGCCAGCGGAACCAGCCGGACCTCGGCCTCCAGGATGATGCCGCAGGTACCTTCCGTCCCCGTCAGGGCGGCGGCCAGGTTGGCGCCGTTCTCCGGCAGGAGGTGCTCCAGGCTGTAGCCCGAGATTTGGCGGCCGAACCGGCCGAATTCCAGCCGGAGGACCTCCAGGTTGGCGGTGATGAACTCATCGAGTCCGGGGATCCGGGCCGTGGCATCCCTGCCCGCGCCCAGCTCCACCACGTGTCCCGAGCCGGTCAGCCAGCGCAGCCGGTGCACGTTGTCCGCCGTGCGCCCGTACGAGAGCCCGTGCGGGCCGCACGCGTTGTTGCCGATCATCCCGCCGATGGTGCACCGCGTGGACGTGGACGGATCAGGCCCGAACCGCAGCCCGTGGACGGCGGCAGCCCGCTGCAGGTCACTTAGGACAACACCGGGCTGGACCACCGCCGTCCGGTTTTCCGGATCGATGCTGATGATCCGGTTCATGAACCGGCTGAAGTCCAGCACCAGTCCTGGCCCCACCGCGTTGCCGGCGCACGACGTCCCGGCACCGCGGCCGGTGACGGCGAGTCCGTGCCGGCGGGCAATCCTGACCGCCTCGACGACGTCGTCCGCAGTCTTGGGCATGACCACCACCTGGGGCACCACGCGGTAGTTCGAGGCGTCGGTCGAATATTCCGCACGCCGACGGGTGCTGCTGTCGACGATGCCCGCAATTGCTGCGGTGAGTTCTTCGACAATCTGGTCAATGTTCATGCGTGGTGCTCTTCCTTGTCCCTGCGGCGTTGCGTGGTGGGAGGTTAGTACTGCAGGGGCTTGCCGCCGCGCAGCTCCATGGCCCGGCGGACACGGTTCTGGGCCAGTGAGCGGGCGGCATGGTGGGTGGTGGAATCCAGCTTCTCCGCCTCTGCCAGGACGATGGCCGTGTTCTCGCGGAGCTTGTGGGAGACCGTGGTGAAGATCTGGTCCGTCTCGGGACGGAACGGCGAATACCGGGACTCCATGGCGAAGGCTGCGCTGACCACGCCGCCTGCGTTGGCGACGAAGTCGGGCACGACCGTCACGGATGCCGCACGCAGCGCCTGCTGTGCCGCGGCGTTGGTGGGAAGGTTTGCGCCCTCCACCACGAGCTTGGCCGAGATGCCGCCGACGTTTCCCGCGTGGAGGACATCCTGCAGGGCCGCAGGGATGGCGACTTCGGCGTCGACGAACAACTCGGTGCCCGCCGGGATGGCCAGTTCCGGGAACTCGTGGACCAGTCCGTCGCCGAGCCGCGGCCGCATGGCCAGCAGCGTGGGAATGTCCAGCCCGGCGGGATCGTGAAGCGCGCCCTCAGCGGTGGAAATCGACACAACGCTGTAGCCGAGCTCATGCAGCCGGGCCGCCGTGGCGTGCCCAACGGCGCCGAAACCCTGGATGGCCACGCGCTGGCCCTGGAGGCCGATGGTTGCCGCGGCCTCATCGGTGACTTCGGCGACGCCGTAGCCGGTAATGCCCAGCTGGTCGTAGGGCACGCCGCCGAGGTCGTACGGAGTGCCCACCGCAGCGCCGCGGTCGCCCAATTCGTCGATGATGATGGCTGCGTCGTTTTCCGTCAGCCCCATGTCGAGGCCAAAGACGTACTCGGACGGGACCTCATTGCTCAGGGCCCGGACAAAGGAGCGAAGGATTGCTTCCTTGTGGGGCGAGTTGGGATCGGCGCGGATACCGGCTTTGGCGCCGCCGAAGAAAAGGTCGACGCCGGCCCACTTCCAGGTCATGACCCGGGCCAGGCGGGCAATTTCCTCGACGGTGACGCCGGGCTGCATCCGGGTCCCGCCCTTGCCCATGCCGCGGGCGGTGTTGTCGATGACCAGCACGCCCTTCATCCCTGTTTTTGCGTCGCTGACCGTGACGATCTTTTCCGGTCCCCATTCATCCATCATGTCGAACAGACTGGTCATCGTTGGATACTCCTTCTGTGCTGGGGCCAAGGGTGCTGGCGGCTAAGTGATCTGACGGGGGACGGGCCGCGGAGACGGTGCCGGCCGGACCGGCCGGCACCGTCTCCGCCGGGGTGCCTAGAGGAACTTCACGCCCTGGGCGAGCGGCAACTGTCCCGAGTAATTGACGGTGTTCGTGGCCTGGCGCATGTAGACCTTCCACGAGTCGGAACCGGACTCGCGACCGCCGCCGGTTTCCTTCTCGCCGCCGAAGGCGCCGCCTATTTCGGCTCCCGAGGTGCCGATGTTGACGTTGGCGATGCCGCAGTCCGAACCGCTGGCCGACATGAAGCGTTCGGCCTCGGCCTGGTCGTTGGTGAACACGGCCGAGGACAGACCCTGGGGAACGTCGTTCTGGATGGCGATGGCGTCATCGAAGTCCGTGTACGTCATGACGTACAGCAGGGGTGCAAAGGTCTCGTCCTTGACGACGGCGGTCTGGGCCGGCATCCGTACGATCGCCGGCTCCACGTAGTAGGCGCCGGGCTCATCGTCGGCGTTCACGCGGCCGCCGCCGCACAGCACCGTGCCGCCCTGTTCCTGGGCCGCCTTTATGGCGGCCTGCATGCCATCGAAGCTGGACTTGTTGATCAGCGGCCCGATCAGGTTCTCCTCGTCCAGGGGGGTGCCGATGCGCAGCGTGGCGTAGGCGTTGACAAGCTTGTCGGTCAGTTCGTCGACGATCGATTCGTGCACGATCAGGCGGCGCATGGACGTGCAACGCTGGCCGGCGGTTCCGACGGCGGCGAAGACGATGCCGCGCAGGGCCAGATCCAGATCGGCCGACGGCGCAACGATCGCCGCGTTGTTTCCGCCGAGCTCGAGCAGGGCGCGGCCGAAGCGGCGGGCCACGCGGGGGGCGATTTCCTGGCCCATCCGGACCGAACCGGTGGCGGAGAGCAGGGCAACGCGTGGATCATCGACGACCACCTGGCCGCCGGACCGGTCCGCCAGAACAAGCT
Source organism: Arthrobacter sp. ok909 (assembly GCF_900104405.1). Classification (NCBI taxonomy): domain Bacteria; kingdom Bacillati; phylum Actinomycetota; class Actinomycetes; order Micrococcales; family Micrococcaceae; genus Arthrobacter; species Arthrobacter sp. ok909. The sequence goes on from NZ_FNJS01000010.1 coordinate 5,267, forward strand.
TGTGCAGGTCTGTCGGAGCGCCAACATCGGCGACGGCGCGGGCCAGCAGGGCATCGGCGGCCAGTGCGCTGAGCATGGTCATCCCTGATGGCTTCCACACGATGGTGTCGCCGCATACCAGGGCCAGTGCCGTATTCCAGGAGTAGACGGCGACCGGGAAGTTGAAGGCGGAGATGACGCCGACGACGCCAAGAGGGTGCCAGGTCTCCATGAGGCGGTGTCCGGGGCGCTCCGAGGGCATCGTCTTGCCGTAGAGCTGACGCGACAGGCCGACCGCAAAGTCGCAGATATCGATCATTTCCTGGACTTCCCCGAGAGCCTCTGACTGGATCTTGCCGGCCTCGGCCGTCACGATCCTGGCCAGGTCCTCCTTGTGTTCGGTCAGCAGCTCGCCCCAGCGCTTGACCAGGTTGCCGCGCAGCGGCGCGGGCACATCACGCCACGTCTTGAAGGCCTCGTGGGCCTGGCCGATCATCGTCTCAATGACCGCCGGTGTGTTGACCGGCAGGGTCATCAGGACTTCGCCGGTGAGCGGAGAGGACGCTTCGTGCGGGCCTCCGAGGGCGTCAACGTTGACGCCGCAGGCTTCCAGCGCGTCGCGGACGATCGCCGCAAGTTCGGACGTCTGGGTGAGAGTTTCGGTCATCGTGATCTCCTGAGGTTGGTTGGTCTGGCGGGCTGATTAGTGGGTGATGGTGATGTTGAGCCGGCGGCCCAGGGCCGCGATCGATGCGTCCTGCTGCCGCTGGTAGAGATCGTTGGGGTCGTGGACTTCGGAGCCGACGATCTCGGACATCCGGTGGATGTCGTAGCTGGTTCCCAGCTGGGCTTCGTCCTTGGAACCCTCCTCGGTGAGGTTTGACTGGAAGATCCCGGCGGCAGAGCGGGGGAGGAAGTCTTCGTAGACGATGGGTTCCGGGACGGCGATTCCGGCGTCAACAAGACCGGCCAGGGAAGCGGTGCCAGCCAGGGATGCACTTCGGAGGGAGGCGCTGTCCAGGGCGGCGTCGTCGAGGCGGTAGGTGAAAAAGGCCAGTCCCTGCAGGGCGAGCTCCTTCTCGGTGCGGGGCAGGTTCTCCGCCCAGACCCCGGCGGCGACCTCGACACGCGTCGTGCCGGCCGGGGCCACGGCCAACCGGGCATCGGACTCGGCGACCATCCGGTCGTAGAGGTCGCGTCCCGCCACCGTCAAGGCAATTCCGCGGGCCTCGACCTCGCCGAAGCGCACACGCAGTTCGCCTTCGCTGGTGGACCCGTCGGCGTACCGGAACACCCGGTTTTCACCAAGCGCCCGGAAGGACGTCTGGCGCAGGAGCAGGTCCGGCCCATCCCAGTGCGGCGGCCCCTGGATCTCATCGATCATGCTGATGCCGCGGGCCTGCATGCGCTTGTACAGCTCATCGATGTCCAGCACCCTGGGCGTGAGGTGGTTGATGTGCGTGGTGGAAACGCCGCCGATGTCGGAAGCGACGGCGGAGACCGCCTCCAGCTTCTTGTACCACTCATAGTCGACGGGGTCGCCGGAGAGTTCAAAGGCCGCGGTGGCCAGCTCCAGCAGCCGGTCGGCGTCGTCCGCGGCGAGACCGCCGTCCGCGGCGGCCTTGTCCGCCAGGGTGAGCAGTTCCTCACCGAACAGCTGCCGGGCGCCGATGAATGCGGCCAGCTCGGCGCGCAGCTCCTGGTCAAAGAACCGCGGATCCTCGGCCGCCAGCATGGAGGTGAAGACACGGAACGGATTCTTTGCCAGTTCGGCGCCGTCGATCGGGCGGAAGGCCGTCGAGACCACGGGAACGGAACTGGAAGACGCATCCCGAAGGTCGTAGAAGCCGACCGGGTACATGCCGAAGGCCGCAAAAATGCGGGCAACCTGGGCCATTTCCTTCGGGGAGCCGACGCGGATGGCGCCGTGGCGCTCCGCCGTCACCCGTGCGATGCTGCCCAGCCGCTCGGCTTCGGCACCGTGTTTGGCGGCATACGCTTCGTTCACCTCGGTGGAAACCTCCACGAGCGTGTTGTAGGCGGGGACTTCCCTCCCGTACATGGCGGAGAGCCGCCGCGCGAATTCGGCTCGAAGTTCCCAGGTTTCAAGGGCGGTCATGGCGTGGTTCCTTTCACGATCATTGCTGATGGAGCGGGGGATGCGGCTTGAGCGCCAAATCGGCGGGGCGTTCCGCGCTAGATGATGTGCACTTCCTGGATGAGCTGGTCGGCCGTGCGGAAACGATCGGCGGAAAACGAGGTGTGGTCCATGAAGGATTCCCGGTCCAGGTAGAGGTCCCTGACGAGTTCGCCGACGGCAGGGCCCTGCAGGAAGCCGTGGCCGGAGAATCCCGTGGCGTAGTAGAAGCCGCCAACTGAGCTGGACGCTCCGATGAGTGCATTGTGATCCGGCGTGTTCTCATACAGACCGGCCCAGCCGCACTCCAACTCCGGGGCCTCCAGTGCGGGGGCGCACACGCGGGCCGCTGCATTGAACTCGGGGAGCCATTCATGGGTGAAGTCACGGGCGAAGCCGGGCTCCTGGTTCGAGTTGGAAATCCCCAGGAGCATGCCGTTGCGGTAGTTGTGGAAGTACATTGTGGTGGACAGATCCAGCGTGAACGGCACGGTGGGCATGGGCGAGCTCATCTGGCGGGTCATGCCGATCTGCCGCCGCACCGGGACCACCGGCAGGTTGACGTTGACCATGTCGCCCACGCGCTGGGACCAGGCGCCGGCACAGCAGATGACGGCATCGGTGGTGATGGTGCCGCGGTTGGTGGTCACTGAACTGATGCTTCCGCCTGAGGCGGCCACATCCATGACTTCCGTGTGCTCAAGGATGCACACGCCCAGCGCGGCGGCCGCGTCGGCGTACGACTGGACCACTTTCCCCGGTTCGGCAAAACCATCCTCCGGTGAGAACGATGCGCCGATCAAGGCTTCCTGGCGGAGAAAGGGATTGATGTCCACCGCCTCGGCGGGAGAAATCATTCGGCTGGTGCTGCCAAGACCGTTTTGGATAACGGTGCTGCGCTCGCAGTCCAGAAGTTCGGATTCGCTGCGGCACAGGAAAAGGTAGCCTACCTTGCGCAGTCCGATGTCCGTGGAGAAGCGCTGCCCGAAATCCTCAAACGCGCGCAGGCTGCGCTGGCCAAGGACAATGTTTGCCGGATCCGAGAACGTCGCCCGCACGCCGCCAAGGGGTTTGGACGATGATCCTGCGCCCAGAACGGACCGGTCAACGAGAACTATGTTGCGTACACCGGCTTTGGCCAGGTGGAACGCGATGCTGGTTCCCATGATGCCGCCACCGATGATGACGACGGCTGCATGCGAAGGCTGCCGGATTCCGGCGGGAAGCTGGAGCGAGACCACATTTGACATTGATCGTCCTGTCTCAGTTGCGGAAGCCTACCCACCGCTCTGTGGGTAACAACTATCGGTAATGGGTTATATATAACCATCTTGGAGTCCGATGTGATCTACGTCAAGCAAAACTTTCAGCCGGATTCTCCGGCGGCCGGTGGCGGCAGGAGGTGCCGGACAGTGCGCGGCAGGTCCGCCGCCGGCATCCCCTAGGGCAGGGAGTAGCTGAGGTGCTGGACCATGAGGGACTCGACGAGCTTCCGGTCGCCGGCCACCAGGGCGGCCAGGATGGGCCCGTGTTCTGCGGCGCTGGTGGCGAGCAGTCCGCGCTCGGCCAGATGGTAGGAGCCGCTGATCCGGCTTTGGTCCCGCAGGTTTTCAATGATCTTCGTCATTCGGGTGTTACCCAGCAGCTCAACGATGGCCAAGTGAAATTGCTGATCGTGTTCGAGGTAGTCGACCATTTTGTCGGGCTTGGCCGTTGCGAGCGTGGCCTCTGCCAGCTCCGTGAGACGCTCGGCGTCTGCAGGGGAGACGCCTTGTTCGGCAACGCGGCCCACTGCGGTCACCTCGATCAGCAGGCGGAGGTCGTAGACCTCTTTTTGGTCCTTCGGGGTCATCTCCACGACCCGGAAGCCGCGGTTCCGAACCACTTCAAGGAGACCCTTTTCGCTCAGAGCCATCATGGCCTCGCGTACGGGGCTGTTGGAGACGCCCAGCTGGGTGGCCAGGGCGTTGGCTGAATAGATCTTGCCCGGCTGCATGTCGCCGGACATGAGGGCATGGCGGACTATGGAGGTGGCCTCGTCTTTGAGCGTGACCCGGCCTTCACCCAGCTCGGATATTCCCGCAACGGCTATTCGCTGTTCCTGCATTTCGCTCCTCAGACGGTGGTCCTCACGGCTAACACTAAGTCAAAACATGTGCGCCGCCGGGAAAGGTCGCGACGATTTCCGACTTGTTTCCACATATTCTGCGGCGATTTTTAATGCTTGACATCCACGGGCAATGGATGGAGATTGGTAATCGACAATCGATAGTGTGTCATACATCACCAACTGCTCCGATGTGCATCGAACCGTCGAACACCGCACAAAATTCAGCTCTGATCAAAGGGGATCATTATGAACACTCGCAAAATTCTGGTGGGCGGCACATCCATTGCCCTGCTGGCGCTCTCCCTGTCCGCCTGCGGCGGCGCCGCCGAGAGCTCCGTTGCCAAGGGCTGCCAGCCGGCATCAACCTTCAAGACCATTTCCGCCGGCTTCCTGACCGTTGCCGCGCCCGAGTTCCCCCCGTTCTCGTCCGATAAGGACGGCAAGCTCACCGGCGTCGACGCCGACATCATTAAGGAGTTCGCCGCCAAGAACTGCCTCGACATCAAGGTCGAGGCGACGTCGTACGCGGGGACCATCCCGGCCGTCCAAAGCGGGCGCGCCGACGTCGCCATCGGCTGCTACTACCGCACCGCTGTCCGGGCCGACATCGTCAGCCTGTCGGCTCCGGTCTACACCGACGAGATGGGGATCATTTCCGAGTCCGGGGTCAAGGACATTAGAGAGCTCGAGAGCATGAAGGTGGGCACCGTCGACGGCTACCTCTGGGTGCCGGACATGAAAAAGGTCATGGGCGCCAACCTGACCATCTACCCCAGCGCCGTGGAGATGCAGGCAGACCTCAAGGCCGGACGCATCCAGGCCGGCATCGACGGATTCGGCTCCGCCGTCCAGATGTACAAGTCCGATGCCAAATACAAGGTTGCCGGCGCCAGCGCCGACGCCCGCGTCATTGCCTCCAAGGAACCTGCCCAGATCGGATTCCCGATCGGCAAGGACAACACCGACATGACCAAGGCCGTGGATTCCTCCATCGCAGCCATGAAGTCCAGCGGCAAGATCGCGGAGATCGTGAAGTCGTACGGCCTGCCCGAGTCGGCCGTCGAAACCGGTGAACCCCGCCTGGTGAAGTAGGAACGCCTCCGTAGACCGTTCCGGCCCCGCGAGCAAAGGAAACCGATTCCATGGATTCACCTGCCACCCCCACCTGGCCTCGACCGTCGGCACCCGTCTTCCTCGACGGCGCGACCATAGCGTCGGCACTGACGGCGCGCGAGGCGGTGGCCGCCATGGAATCGGTCCTGGCCTCCGGGTTCGATCCCGAAACGAGCGCGCCAAGGACCCGGGTAGAAACGGGCAGCGGAACGTTCATGCAGATGCCGGCGAGCCATGGCCAGTACGTCGGCACCAAACTCCTGACCATCACGCCGGGCAACGCAGCGTCCGCGTCTCCCGTGATCCAGGGACTCTACGCGCTGTTCGGCGGACACGACCAGCGTCCGCTGGCCGTGCTCGATGGCGTCGCGTTGACCGAACTGCGGACGTCCTCCGTTTCGGTGATGGGGGCCAAGCTCCTGGCTTCGCCCGGACCGAAGCGTCTCGTCGTGTTCGGCACAGGGGTGCAGGCGTGGGCCCACGTCGTGGCATTTGCCGAACTCTTTGAGCTGGACAGCGTTGACATCGTCGGCCGCAACGCGGAAGCAGCGGAGCGGCTTGTGAAAAATGCCGAAGGACTCGGCCTGCCTGCGGCCGTCGCCGGACCGGAAGCCGTACGGGAGGCCGACATCGTCATTTGCGCGACGGCGTCGCCCACTGCCCTCTTTGACGGCGCCATGGTGAAGGAATCCGCCGTGGTGGTGGCCATCGGGTCCCATGACAGGGAGCACCGCGAGCTCGATGACACGCTGCTGGCCAGGGCCACGGTGTGCGTGGAGTCCAGGGATTCCGCAGCGCGGGAGGCCGGCGATGTCATTCAGGCCATGGAATCAGGTGCCATCGCCGGGCCCGCCCACCTGATCACCCTGGCCGACCTTGTTTTGAAACGCCGGGAGGTGGCCGCGGACCGTCCGGCCGTCTTCAAGACCACCGGCATGCCGTGGGAGGACCTTGCGGTCGCGACCGCCCTCTACGAAGCCTGCACCCGGCACGACTATGAGAAATGGAACAACTGATGATTGAACCGACTATCCGGACCGGGACACCCGTGGTCCAGGTGAAGAATCTTGCCAAGGCCTACGGTTCGAACGTGGTGCTTCGTGACGTCTCCTTGTCAGTGCCGGAGGGATCAGTCACGGCCATGATCGGGCCCAGCGGCGCCGGGAAGAGCACCGTCCTGCGGTGCATGAATCTGTTGGAGCAGCCGGACAGCGGCGAAATCGAGATTGATGGACACCGCATCAACGCCGGCAGGAAGCCCAACCCCAAGAACCTGGCAGCCCTGCGCCGCAGCGCCGGCATGGTCTTCCAGCACTTCAACCTCTTCCCGCACATGACGGTCCTGAAGAACATCAGTTTGCCCCAGGAACGCGTTCTTGGACGCAGCCGCGACGAGGCCAACGAGAAGTCCATGGAGCTGCTCAAGCGCATGGGCTTGGCCGACAAGGCCGACCAATATCCCTCGCGGTGTTCCGGCGGCCAGCAACAGCGCATCGCCATTGCCCGGGCGCTGGCCCTTGGCCCGCGGGTGATGTTGTTTGACGAGCCGACCTCGGCGCTGGATCCCGAAGTGGGGGTTGAAGTGCTCGAGGTCATGAAAGAGCTCGCGTGCACCGGCATGACGATGGTGGTGGTGACCCACGAGATGGCGTTCGCGGGAAACGTTGCCGACGAGCTCGTCGTGATGGCCGACGGCGGAATCATCGAAAAGGGCGAGCCCGGACAAATCCTGCAGGATCCCCAGCACGAGCGGACGCGCCGGTTCCTCCGCGCCGTGCTGGAGCGCTGAGCCATGGAGATGCTCCGGGCCATCGCCATCGGCTTGCCGCTCACAGTCCTCGTGACCATTCTGGCCCTGATGATCGGGACGGTTGTCGCGCTGCCCATCGTTGCCGGGCTGCGGAGCCGGAACCGGCTCGTCTGGCTGATGTCGCGCGGGCTGGTTGACCTGCTGCGAGGAGTCCCGCCCGTGGTGTGGCTCTTCATCCTGTACTACGGCGTCTCCATCGGCGCCATCCGGCTCACCGCCCTGCAGGCCGGCGTCCTGGGCCTTGGCGTGGTGGCGGCAGCCTATCTCGCGGAGATTTTCCGCGGCGCCATCTCGTCAATTCCCAAGGGCCAGTGGGAGGCCAGCTCGGCGCTGGGCTTCCACCGGGCCACGGTCTGGAGCCGAATCATCGGCCCGCAAACGGCGCGGGCCGTCGTTCCGGCCTACACGACGTTTGCCATCGGGCTGCTCAAGGATTCCTCCATCGCGTCGTCCATCGGCGTGGCCGAGATCGTCTTCATGTCCAGCCAATACGCCCGGCAGTCCGGCGAAGGCATCATGGTGTTCTTCGTGGCTGCCGGTGTCTACATACTATTGAGCGTTCCGCTGGGACTGCTCTCGAGGCACCTTGACATCAAGATGCGGAAGGCGGTGGCCCGATGAACAACCTGGTCGATGTCGCAATCCAATACGGCCCGACACTCTTTGACGGACTCAAAGTCAGCCTCACCCTGACGCTCCTGAGCCTGGCCTTTGGACTGCCCCTGGGGCTGGTCTTCTCCTTCGGCGTGACCGCCCGCAACAAAACGTTCCGCTATCTCTCGGTGTTCTTCGTCGAAGTGGGCCGCGGCGCGCCGGCCCTGGTCCTCCTGCAGCTCATGTACTACGGCCTGCCGAACGCCGAGATCACCCTCAGCTCCATGGCCTCGGCATGTTTGGCCCTGACCTGGACGACGGCGGCCTACAGTGCTGAGCTGATCCGCGGCGGCATCCAGTCGGTGCCCTCGGGTGAAGTCGAGGGATCCCATGCGCTGGGCATGAGCTACCGGGACTGCCTGAGGTTCGTGGTCATCCCGCAGGGATTGCGCATTGCCCTTCCTTCGCTGATGGGCTTCGCAGTACTCCTGTTTCAGGCGACGTCGTTGGCCTATTCAGTTGCCGTGCCGGAACTCATGAGCCAGGCGTACTCGATCGGCTCGTCCACGTTCCAGTACCTGCCGGTGTTCATCATTGCCGGCCTGCTCTACGCGGCCATCTCGATCCCCGCAACGTGGCTGTCCGTCTTCGCGGAACGCATGCTGAGCAGGCACCTGTAGACGATGACAGCGAGCAACCAGATGAACACACCGCAATCAGCCATAGTCGTCGGCGCCGGCATCGTTGGATTGTCGACGGCCTGGCACCTGCAGCAACGGGGGCTATCCGTCACCGTCATCGACAAAGCCGGGCCGGCCGCCGGAGCGAGCTGGGGCAACGCCGGCTGGGTGACCCCGGGCCTGGTCATGCCCCTGGCGGAACCGGGCGCCTGGAAGCACGCCCTGCAAAGCCTGACCGATCCGGACGCCCCGCTGCACGTGCCGCTGCGTTTCGACCCGCAACTGTGGAAATTCCTCCTGCGATTCGCCGCCAACATGAACGCCCGGACGTGGCGGCAGACCATGTCAGCGCTCCAGCCCATCACGAAGGCTGTCGATGAGTCCTTCGCCGAGCTCAAGGCGCACGGCATTGCCTCACCGGTCATTGCGGCGCCCTACGTTGCAGGCTTCAGCAGCGCGAGGGCCGCCGCGGCGTTCCGGACGGAACTGGAACATCTCCACGCCATGGGCCAGAGCATCGGTGTCAGCACCCTGGCCGACGGGAACCGTCCGGCGGTCCTCTCCGACGCAGTGGCGCACGGCCTGGAGATATCCGGACAGAGCTATCTTGATCCGGGTGACTTCGTCTGGGACCTTGCCCAGGCCTTTAAGGCCTCCGGCGGTCAGATCATGGACGGCACCAACGTATGCTCCGTTGGCGCCGGGCCGTCGTCGGCAACCGTGACGGCCGACGACGGCAACCGGCTCACGGCCGACGTCGTCGTCCTTGCCACCGGCGCTTTGCTGCCCAGGCTGGCCACTCGGTGGGGGCTGAAAATCGGCGTCCAGGCCGGTCGGGGCTACTCGTTCACCGTCGACGGCGATTGTCTACCGGCCGGACCCCTGTACTTTCCGGAACAGCGGGTTGTCTGCACGCCCTATCAGGGGGCGCTCCGGATCGCGGGAACCATGGAGTTCCTTGATCCGGACGAGCCTCTGAACTCTGCCCGGCTTGAGTCCGTAGCGCGAGCCATTCGTCCGCTGCTGCGGGGCATCGACTGGCGGTCTCGTCGTGACGAGTGGGTAGGCTCCCGCCCGATCACGCCCGACGGTCTGCCCGTTGTTGGCCGCCTGGCCTCGGACAGAATTTATGCGGCGGGCGGACACGGCATGTGGGGGATGGTTTTGGGACCGGCAACAGGCAAGCTACTGGCCGAGCACATCGTGACGGGTGCCGTGCCGCACCAGATAGCGGCGTTCAACCCGCTGCGGAGATAAATGCGCAGATAGATGGGCAGATAGGACCGTCAACCGGGGGTTCCGGTTGCACATCATCAACAACGAAGGGCACACTCATGCGAATCCTCGTCATCGGCGCTACCGGAACCGTCGGCCAAAACGTGGTACGGGCGTTGTCAGCGCACCACGACAAGGTCGGTGAAGGGCAGCTGGACATCATCAGCGCGTCACGGTCATCGACCGAACATCCCGTCGACTGCCGGGACGATGCCAGCGTCGCGGCCCTCTTTGACAGGGTGGGGACGGTGGACGCGGTGGTCAGCACCATCGGGGGAGCCAAATGGGCGTCGGCATCGGATGCGACTCTGGATACCTACGCGTCGACCGTCAACGGCAAGCTGCTGTGCCAGGTCCGCATCACCCTGGCCGCCCGCGGCCACGTCCGTCACGGCGGATCCATCACCCTGACCAGCGGGATTGTGGGAAATTATGCGTTCCCGGGCGGATCGCCCAGCGCCATCGCCAATATTGGCCTTGACGCCTTCGTGAAAAGTGCCGCTGCGGAGCTGCCGCACCTGCGGTTGAACACCGTTAGCGCCACGGTGCTGGAGGAGTCCGCTGATGCCTATGCGGCGGTATTCCCCGGTTTCGCTGCCGTTCCCGGCGCCGTGGCGGCCGCGGCCTTTGTCCGCAGCGTCTACGGTTCCGAAACGGGGCAGACGATCAAGGCCTGGTCATAGCAGGGAAGCGCGTCGGTCCCCGCTGGTAACCTGAACATAATTGTTTGAGTAATCGAATGGGCGGGGAGGCCGGGTGTCTGAGGTGCAGAAAGAGCGGACCAAGCGGGCGGACGCCGTCCGGAACAAGGACGCCATCATCGATGCGGCGCTGACCTGCCTCAGCGATGATCCGGGGGCCAGCATGTCTGAAATTGCGCGCGTCGCGGGAGTGGGCAGGGTGACCCTGTATGGACACTTCGCGGACCGGGAGGAACTCGTCGGTGCCGTCTTCGCCCGGACAATGGACCGTGCCGAGGCCGAACTCGCCGCAGTAGACATCAAGCAGGACACGTGGAAATGCCTCCGGGACCTCGTCCAGTCATCCTGGCGGGTCCTGTACCAGTTCAACTCGCTCCTGGCGGCGGCCGAACCGTACCTTTCGGCCGAGCAAATCAGAGCCCACCATGACAAGCCGCTCGCGCGGGTGATGACCGTCCTTGAAAAAGGCAGGAGTGAGGGAACCTTCCGCGCCGATCAGTCTCTCGCGTGGCAGGCGGCCTGCTTTTACGCCGTCCTCCACAGCGCAGCGGCGGAAATCCGCGCGGGGCGTCTCACGGAAGACGATGCGGCAGGGGTCCTTCCGGCAACCATCCGGGCCCTCCTGATCCCGCCGGCGGATCCGGCGCCCTAAACGCCCTGCTTCACCCCGCTTCGGCCCAGGAACTCCGTGATGGTCTTCGCCATAGCTTTGGACTGGGTCCAGTGCAGGTAGTGGTCTCCCTCGAGGACAACCAGCTCGTGGTGCGTGACGTTTGCCAACTGGCGTTCGTGTGCGGCATACCAGTCCGGCTGCTCTTGCATCGTGTCCCGGGACAGGAAGTCGAGCACCGGGAGGTTGTCGGGGTACCGGACATCCTGGAGCTTCGTGGCGTTCTCGCCCACCCGGAGAGTTTCGTCCGTGACGGCCTGGTTCCCGAAGTTCCAGCTGGTCATCTGGCGCATGTGTTCGCGTTCGGCCGGCGTGAAGCTGTCACCCCCGGGCTCCCCGTAACCCAGGGCTGTGGCCCAGCGGACCAGGCCCATGGTCGAAGGAATGTGCGCCCAGGAGTAGTCCGCTGCGGCCGTCTCCGCGGGGGCGGGGGTTCCGCTCGTGGTTGCTTTGCTCGCCGGGACGGTCGGGTCGATGCCGATCACCGCCGACACTTCGCGCGGATATTTACTGGCGTAGTACAGGGTGGAGAAGCCGGCAATGGAGTGCCCGATGAGGGTATATGGCGCCCTGACGCCGAGTGTGGACAGCACTTCGTGAAGTTCTTCGGAGATGTTTTCTATGGTCCGGGGCCGTGCGGTCATGTCGCTGTAGCCGTAGCCGAACCCCTCGACGGCAATGACCTGGTAGCCTTCCAGCTCGCGGATCAGCGGGGCGAAATCCAGGCCCGGGGCCGGGGTTCCAAGCCCGCTGAGCAGTACGATCGCGGGTCCGGTCCCGCCGGTCCTGGTGACGTTGATGGTTCCCTCGGTGATGTGGACCTTCTGACCGTAGGCGGCCGTGTTGGTCTTTTCGACCTGTTCCACCATGAGGTTTGTTGAGGTGGAGGCGAGCAGCAGCCCGGAGAGGCTCAGCGCCACGACCCCTGCCAGCCGGAGGGGCCGTCCCCGCCGGTGCCGGCCGGGCCGGTGGTGGGAGGCTGAAAGGGTGTGACCGACGGTGCGAAGGGACATGGCAGGGCTCCAGGACGAGGGGATTGAGGGATGCGGTGCAACGTCTCCGCGCTGTCGATGATCTGTGTAAATCATACAGCGCTGTTTGAGATAAAGCACCCCTGCTGGCGTGATCCACTCCGCGTGGGGCATCAGGCTTGAAGCAGGCTCAATAGCCGCACTATTGTTTTGATTCATAGCATTATCCGCATCACGCGAGAGCCGGACAGGGGTCCGCAAGGGGCCGTCGCGGCGAGGAGTTAGGGCGCCTGAAATGACCGAAATCCGATGGCTTGAAGCGTTCGTGGCGGTTGCCGAAGAGCTCCACTTTGGCCGCGCGGCGGTGCGCCTGCATACCTCGCAGTCCCCGCTGAGCCAGACGATCCGCAAGCTCGAGGCCGACCTCGGGACGCGGCTCTTTGAGCGCAACACCCGTAGTGTGGCGCTGACGCCCGCCGGCTACGCCCTCCTGCCGCGGGCTTACCGCGTGCTGCAGGAAATGCGCCTGGCGCGCGAGGCCGCCCAAACGGAGGTCGCGGGCATCCGGGGCAAGATCCGGATCGGTTTCTCCGGAGCGGTGAACCATTTGACTCTTCCGCCGCTCACGCGCGCCTTGCGGCGTCGATATCCCGACATCGAACTGGACCTCACCAGCAGGGTGCGCACAGCGGACGGTCTCGCGAGCGTCGCAAACGGCACCCTTGACCTGGCCTTCGTCGGCTTCCCCGAAACCCCCGTCCCCTCGGTCACGGCCCGGCTGGTTGCCCGCGAGGAAATCGGGGCTGTGCTCCCGCTGGATCACCCGCTGGCCCGCGAAAGGTCCATCCCGCTGCAAAGCCTGGCGGGGGATGACTTCATATCGCCGCCGATGGACGGGTCGTCCTCGATGACGGAGGTGCTGCTGGCGTCATGCATGGCGGCGGGGTTCCGGCCGCGCGTCGTCCAGGAGCTGTCGGATCCGTATATGGTCCTGACGTTCGTCGCGGCCGGCGTCGGCGTCACGCTGATGAGCAGCGGAATAGCGAACATCATCCCGTCGGGCGCCACGTACGTGGCCCTGGAGGACCCGCAGCACTACATGAACCACGCCATTGCGTGGTCCTCCGAAAACGACTCCGCCGTCCTGGCGGCAGTCCTCGCCGTCGTCGAAGAGATCTTCCCGGACCCGCTCGACTGACCGCAATTAGGACCCAAATCCACTTAGTGATAGACCATTTCTGTCGTGGACTTACACAGTGCGACGCATCACACTTGTGGATGAGCCGCACACAGCGGCGGAACCGATCCGCATTGTCGCCCACGTCAGGAGGCAGCGGAGCTCCGGTTCCCGGTCACACGAAGGGAACACCATGTCAATGTCGACATCGGCGTCAGCACGGCCTCGGAACAACGCTAAAATCGCGGCGGTCTCAGGGTTTGTCGGAAGCGCTCTGGAGTATTACGACTTTTTCATCTTCGGCTCAGCGGCAGCGCTGATCTTCGGGAAGCTGTTCTTCGCCCCCGGCCCGTCGTCGATGCTGCTGTCCTTCGCAACGGTCGGCGTCGCCTACGTCGCCCGCCCGCTCGGGGCCGTGATCTGCGGTCACCTCGGGGACAAGTTCGGGCGGAAGCGCGTGCTGCTCTTCACCCTGCTGCTCATGGGCACCTCAACGTTCCTGATCGGCTGCCTTCCCACCTACAGCCAGATCGGCATGGCCGCACCCGTCCTGATCGTGGCCCTTCGGCTGCTTCAGGGACTGTCCGCCGGCGGCGAGTCGCCCGGCTCGAGCTCGCTCACCCTCGAGCACGCCCCCGACACGAAGCGCGCTTTCTACACGAGCTGGACGATGAGCGGCATCATGTTCGGCATCGTGCTCTCCACCCTGGTCTTCATTCCCGTGGCGTCCATGCCGGAAGAGCAGCTCCTGGCATGGGGCTGGCGCATCCCGTTCCTCGCGAGCGCAATCGTGACCGTCATCGCCTTCGTGCTGCGGCGTCTCCTCGAAGAGCCTCCGGTCTTTGAAGAAGTGAAAGAAAATGACGAAGTGGTCAAGGTACCCCTGGTCATCCTGTTCCGCTACCACTGGGTCACCGTGCTCCGCATCACCGCGATGTCACTGTTCACCATCATCAATACGATCATCAACGTCTTCGCGCTCTCCTACGCCACATCGGTGGTGGGAATCGACAAGGGCCTCATGCTCGTGGTGATCGCCGTGGCCAACGTCACCGCAGTGGCCATGGGACCCGTGGCCGGACTTCTTTCGGACCGCATCGGCCGCAAGCCGGTCTTCCTCACCGGACTCGTCCTGCAGATCGGGATGATCTACGTGTTCTTCTCAGCCCTGTCCGCAGCGAACGTTCCGCTGATCTTCCTGACCGGAATCCTGCTCATCGGCGTTGCCTACACCGGCGCGAATGCCATTTACCCCGCCTACTTCCCGGAGCAGTTCCCGGTCAAGGTCCGGTACTCGGGCATGGCCATCAGCCTCATGTTCGGCCTGCTCCTGGCCGGGTTCGCTCCCGCGATCTCCGAACTTCTGATCGGCGGCAACAAAGCCAACTGGATCCCCGTGGCCACCTTTGCCGCACTGGCCTGCCTCATCTCCGCGATCGCGACCCTCACCGGTCCCGAGACGTACCGGACCCCCACCGCGCTGCTGGGCCTAAAGAAGTCGCGCACGCAGCGCCGGACGCCGTCGACCGTCATGGCAGAAGTCGTTGTGGCAGACGCATCCGGGGCAGAAGCAGCCCTGACAGAGAAGGTGCGGGCATGAGCCTGCAGACGCTGGAGAGCACGTGGGCGTTCGAGCCCCGGACTGCCGATCCGACCCACCGGCACGTCGTCGGCCTGCTCGGCGCCGGCATCGGCGGATCGCTGACGCCCCGCCTCCACGAGGCCGAAGCCGACCACCTCGGCCTGTCCTACACCTACCGGGTGATCGACCTCGACACCGTCGGCCAGCCCGCCGAGCGGTCCGCCGCCCTGGTCCGCACCGCAGCCGACTTCGGCTACGACGGACTCAACGTCACCCACCCCAGCAAGCAGCTGGTCCAGGACGGCCTGGACGAACTTTCACCCGACGCCCGCATCCTGGGCGCAGTGAACACGATCACCTTCCACGATGGAAAAGCAGTCGGCCACAACACGGACCACCTCGGCTTCATCGGCGGCTTCCGGGCAGGCCTCCCCACCGCCGCGACCAACCTGGTGGTCCAGATCGGCGCCGGCGGAGCGGGAGCAGCGGTCGCCTACGGACTCCTCCGCGCCGGCACCAAACAGCTGGTGATCGCCGACATCGAACCGGCCAGGGCCAAGGGCCTCGCCGCACGGCTCGCCCCGCACTTTCCGGACAGCGAGGTGTCCGTCACCCGCACCGACTCCGTGGCCCCGAGCATCCGGACTGCCGACGGGCTCGTGAACACGACGCCGATCGGCATGAGCGGCCATCCGGGTCTTCCGGTGGATCCCGAGCTCCTTCATTCCGGACTCTGGGTCGCGGACGTCATCTACCGGCCCCTCGAAACTGAACTGATCGGGGCCGCCCGGGACCGCGGCTGCGCGGTGCTCGACGGCGGGCGCATGATGGTCGGGCAGGCCGTCGCCGCCTTCGAGCTCTTCACCGGCATCCGGCCCGACGCCGAACGCATGCTGGCCAGCTTCCGGGCCGAGGCCCGCTCATGACTTCAGACGTGGCACCCGGCACCGCAACACCCGGCACCATCGCGGAGTCACGCTGCCTGGTCATCGGCGCAGCGAGCGGCATCGGCCTGGCGACGACGGAACGTCTCAGGGCGTCAGGCGCCGTCGTCATCGGGGCGGATCTCCCGTCCGCCCGCTGGCCCGGCGAAGACCCCGAATCACTTCCGATGGACGTGACGGACCCCGAGTCCGTTCGTGCCGCCGTTGCCTCGGCCGTACAGGCCCTGGGCGGCCTCGACGCCGTCGTGAACTGCGCGGGCATCCTGGGGCCGGTGGCCTCAGCACTGGGTACTACGGTCGAAGAATTCGAACGGATCCTGACGGTCAACCTCACGGGAGCCTTCATCGTCTCCCAGGCAGTCCTGCCCGCCATGGCGGCGGCGGCCTACGGGCGGCTCCTGCACCTTTCGTCGACAGCGGGCAAGGAGGGCGTGATCAACATGCCCGCCTACTCCGCCAGCAAGGCCGGCATCCTGGGCCTCGTGAAGTCACTGGCCAAGGAATTTGCCCTCTCCGGCGTCACGGTCAATGCCCTGGCCCCCGGCAACGTCATGACACCGCTGTTCCAGGAAGTCCCGGCGGAACAGCAGGCGGCACAGGCCGCCAAGATCCCCATGGGCCGTTTCGGCACACCCGCCGAAGCCGCTGCACTCATCGAATTCATCGTGTCGCCCGCGGCCTCGTACACCACCGGAGTCGTGTTCGACCTCTCCGGGGGCCGCGCCACGTACTAGCGGCGTTGGCACCTCAGCCCACCACACTTCTCCACGATCCCCGGATCAGAAAGACGGCTCTTCCGATGACCCCCTCAGCATCCCCGGCCCCCCGCACGCTCCGCGTTGGAATAGCCGGCTGCGGCGCCATTTCCCGCAACCACCTGGCGGCCTTCCGTGCCCTCGACAACGTGCAGATCGCTGGCGTGTGCGACGTCGACCTGGACCGGGCGCAGGCCACCGCTGCCGCGTGGGGTGTTCCGACGGCCGTCGCCACCGTGGGCGAGCTGCTGGACCTGGACCTGGACCTCGTGTCCGTCTGCACACCGCACCCCACCCACGAGGACGTCGTGCTGCAGGCTGCCGCCGCCGGGGTCCACGTGCTCTGCGAGAAGCCGATCGCCATCGAGCTGGCCTCCGCGGAGCGCATGGTGGCGGCCTGCGATGCCGCTGAAGTGTTGCTGGGCGTCCTGTTCCAGCGCCGCTTCTGGCCGGCGGCGCAGCGCATCCGCGCCGCAATCGACGACGGCACGCTGGGCCGGCCCATCATGGGCCAGTGCTCGGTGATGCTGCAGCGTGACCCCGAGTACTACTCCCGGGACGCCTGGCGGGGGACCTGGGCCAACGACGGCGGCGGAGTCCTCATGACCCAGGCCATCCACTACATCGACCTCCTCCAGTGGTTCATGGGCGATGTGGCCGAGGTCTACGGCAGGATCAACACTTACAAGCACGGCGCCCACATCGAGGTGGAAGACTCGGCAGCCGCCGTCATCACTTTCACCTCCGGGGCCATTGCCACTCTGGAAGCCTCGACGGCCGTGTCCCCGAGCCTGGGCGTGCAGCTGCGCGTCACGGGGGAGACGGGCGCCTCCGCCTCCCTCACCGAATTTCCGGAAGGCAGCGACGGCCGCGTGGACCTGTGGGCCGTGGCGGAGACGATCAGCGCGGAGCCGGTCCATCCCGAAGACGTCCACCCGAACGTGGACCTGGCCACCATCAACGGCCAACTGATCCCGCACCACACCACGCAGGTCCGTGACTTCGTCCAGGCCCTCCGCGACGGCACGGACCCCGCCATCACCGGCCACGACGCCACCAAAGCACTGCGGATCCTCCTCGCCGTTTACGAGTCCTCACGGTCCGGGCAACCCGTGCGCTTCGCCGATCTACCGTCCATCCAGCAAACACCGGCGCCCGTCGCCGGCTAAGGAACAGTCATGGAACACAACACCCGCCCCGTCGACCAAACCCTGAGCGCCCAAACCCTGAGCGCCCAAACCCTGAGCGCACAGCCCCTGACGCTGGGCCGCAACGGCCGCACCCCGAAAACCCTCCGCAACCGCCTCGCCTCCGCCCCGATGGAGCGCAACTACGGCACCACCGAGGGCGCCATCACGGAGCAGTACATCGACTACCTCGTCACCCGGGCCAAGGCCGGCCTCGGCCTGGTCACCACGGAAGCCACCTTCGTCCGCGCCGACGGCAAGGGCCGCACCCACCAGCTGGGCCTGCACACGGATGCCATGATTCCCGGGCTGCGCCGGCTCACCGACGCCCTGCACGCCGAAGGTGCGCTCGCCGCCGTCGAACTCAACCACGGAGGCCGCACCGCGCAGGCCGCCGTCTCCGGGTTCAAGAACCTGGCGCCGTCACCGGTCCCGTGCGCGACGGCGGGCGGGGAGGTTCCGCGGGAACTCACCGCCGCCGAGTGCTATGAGCTCGTGGCCGCCTACGCCCAGGGCGCCCGCCGGGCCGTGCAGGCAGGCTTCGACGTCATCACCATCCACGGCGCCCACGGCTACCTGATCCACCAGTTCATGTCACCGATTTCCAACCACCGCACCGACGAGTTCGCCGCCCCCGAACGCTTCATGAACCTGGTCATCGACGCCGTGCGGGCAGCTGTCCCGGAGACGATCGTGGGCCTGCGCGTCTCGGTCGTGGAGGGTCCCGCCGAGGGAATCAGCGCCGAGCAGCAGCTCCGGATCATCGCCAAGGCCCACCTGGAGCACCTGGACTTCCTGGACATCTCGGCCGGCAGCTACGAGGCCGGCGAATGGATCGTGCAGTCCGGCGAATGGAAGCCGGGCATCCTGGCCGACTACGCCAAGGCATACCGCCAGTTCGGGCTGCCGCTTGGCATGGCCGGCCGGCTGAACTCCCCGGAGATCATCGAGGAGGTCCTCCGCGAGGGGACCTGCGACTTCGTCAGCCTGGCCCGCGCCATCCACGCCGACCCCGCCTTCGTGGGCGGCGTCCTGCGCGGCGAGCGTTACCGGCCCTGCATTGCCTGCAACGTCTGCATCGACAACCTCGGACTTGGCCAGGTGACCTGCACGGTCAACCCGGCCGTGGGCCGTTCCCGCGTCCCCGTCCCCACCCCCGCCGTCCGCGACGGCTCCCGCGTTGTGGTGGTCGGCGCCGGGCCCGCCGGCCTGACCGCCGCCCGCGAGCTCGCCGAAGCCGGCGCTCGCGTGACCGTGCTCGACGCCGCCGCCCGCCCCGGCGGCCAGTTCGCCCTGGCCGAACGCATGAAATCCACGCCGGACTTCCACCGCTTCGCCGAATGGTCCGCGGAGGAGAACGCCCGGCTCGGCATCGACGTCCGTCCGGGCACGCGCGTGGACACCGACGCCCTCGGCGAGCTGGTGCGTGACGCCGGGGCAGACGCCGTCGTGATCGCCACCGGCGGGTCTCGGCCGGCCGCCGGGTTCCCCGGTGACGATTCCCCGAACGTCCTGGACGTGCGGGCCTGGCTCGCCGCCCACCCGGACATCCTCGACGGCAGCGCCGCCGTTCCGGAGGCCGTGACCGTGTGGGGCGCCGATTCCGTCGCCATGAGCGTTGCGGACACTCTTGCCGACCGCGGGACTGCGGTGCTCCTGGTGGGCCCGCAGGAGGTCATCGCCCCGGAATCGGGGCGCCGCGCCAAGATCCTGGCCGTGCCCCGGCTGACCGCCAACCCCCGGGTGCGTATCCGCCTGGGCGCGGCCATTGAGGAGTACGACGGCGCCCGGATCCGGATCAGCGGGCCGGCCCTTCTGTCCGGAGACGAATGGCTGGCCGCACCGGGGCCCCTCCTGGTCTCACGCTCCGTGGTCCCGCTGGACGGCTCGGTCCCGGCCGACGTCCGGGACGCTCACCTGAGCGGCACCGCCGGAGTGCCGGTGACCCTGGCCGGCACCGTCGTGGACCAGACGCCGGCCATCGCCTCCAACGCCGTCAAGAGCGGGTACGACGCAGCCCAGCGCATCGCCGCGCTCCTGACACCCGGCACCACTGAGAGCACCACTGAGAGCACTACCGAGAACAAGACGATGAGCCTGAACGGAGCAGCATCATGACCCACGGCACCCGGCGACCATTGGGGCTCGCCCAACTGTCCCTCCTGAACACCGCCCCGCCGCAACTGCTCGGCATCGCGGCCGCAGCCGGCTTCGACTTCATCGGAGCCCGGGTCCGTCCCGTGACTGCCGTCGAACGGCCCTACGACCTCCAGCCCGGCTCGCCGATGTTGCGGGAAACCCTGGCCCGAATGCGGGACTCCGGCGTGAGTGTCCGTGACATCGAATTCCTGCTGCTTGACGGCACCGACCAGCGGGACGCCTGGCTGCGGATGATGGAAGCCGGACAGGCCCTGGGGGCGGAATCCCTCACCGTCGCGGGAGCCGATCCGGACAGTTCCCGGCTGGTCCACACGCTGGCCCGGATGGCCGAGGACGGCCGCGGTTTCGGAATCACCCCGACCCTTGAAGCGATCTCCTACCAGCCCGTGGCCTCGATCGCCCAGGCCGCGGACATCGCCCGGCAGGCTGGCTGCAGGATCGTGGTGGACACCCTGCACTTCAACCGGTTCAACGACTTCACCTCTGTCAACTCGGTCAACTCTGTCAACGGCGGGGACGGCCGGGACAGCGGGGACGCCGCGCAATGGGAGCAGTTGCGCGCCAACGCAGACCTGGTGCCACTGCTGCAGCTGTGCGACGGGCCGGCCCGGCGGCCGGCCAGCCGCGACGATCTCGTCACCGAATCCCGCTCGGAACGCGAGGTGCCCGGCGAAGGCGACTTCGACCTCGCCGCCGCCGTGGCCGCCCTCCCGGAGTCCCTCCCGCTGAGCGCGGAGACGCCGTCGGACCGCCGCGTGGCCCAACTCGGCGAACTCGGCTGGGCGCGCCGGCTCAAATCCGGCGTCGACGCGGTGCTGGCGGCGGCCGGCACCCTCCGGGACACGGAAATCCTCCAGGGAGCGGGGCCCCGATGACTGGAACCAGGGACGACACCACGACGGCGGAACTGGCCCCCGGCGTCCGCATCCCGCTCATCGGGCTGGGAACCTGGCCCCTGACCGGCGAGGATGCCGCGGCGGCCGTGGCCCAGGCGATCGGCAGCGGCTACCGGCACATCGACACGGCCGAGAACTACGCCAATGAGACCGCCGTGGGGGAGGGGATCCGGCGCAGCGGCATCGAGCGCAGCCGGCTTTTCCTCACCACCAAGTTCAACACCGAATGGCACAGCCGGGACGGCGTGCGCGAGGCCTTCGGCCACGCCGTGACGCGCCTCCGGACCGACTATCTGGACCTCTTCCTGGTGCACTGGCCCAACCCGGCGCAAGGTCGGTTCGTCGAGGCCTGCGAAGGACTTCAACGCCTGGTGGACGAGGGCTCCATCCGGGCCTGGGGCGTGTCCAACTTCAAACCAGCCCACCTCCGGCTCGTTCACGACGCCGGGCTGCAAGTTCCGGTGAACCAGGTGCAGATCGACCCCGAACACGGTCAGCCCAGGCAGCTTGCCTACCACCGGGACCACGGCATACTGACCGCCGCCTACAGCCCGCTCGGCCGCAACGGCGCCTTCCTCAGCCACCCCGCCGTGACCGGCCCGGCCCGGGACCTGGGCAAGACCCCCGCGCAGATCGTGCTGCGCTGGCACGTTCAACACGGCCGGGTGGCCGTGCCCAAGTCCGCAAGCCTTGACCGTCAGCGCGAAAACCTCGACGTCTTCACCTTCGCCCTGAGCCAGGAGCAGCTCGACGCGATCGACGCACTGGACACCGGGGCGCCCCCGCGCCTGGACTCCGACACCTTCTTCCACTGAAAGAGAAACACCATGCCTGCATCCCTCGACACCGATCATGACCGTACCAGCGTGGACTGTGATGTCCTGGTGGTGGGCTCCGGAGCCGGCGGCCTGTCCGCCGCGGTCACGGCCGCCTACCACGGGCTGAAAGTCGTCGTCGTTGAAAAGGCCGACGTCTGCGGCGGCGCCACCTCGTGGTCCGGCGGCTGGGCCTGGACCCCGGGGAACCCGCTGGCCAAGGCCGACGGCGTCAACGAGGACCGCGAACTCTTCCGCACCTACCTGCGCCACCGGCTGGGCGGGAACTACCGCGACGACAAGGTCGACGCGTTCCTTGAGGCCGTCCCGCACATGGTCGGCTTCTTCCACGACAAGACCAGCCTGCAGTTTGTTCCCGGCGCCAAAATCAAGGACATCTACGGCAGCACGCCCGGTGCCGGCACCGGGCACCGCTCGGTGGGGCCCAAGCCGTTCAACGCCCGGCGGATCAGGCCCGAGCTGCGCGCCAAGATGCGCCACCAGCTCTACGAGACCTCCTTCCTGGGGATGGGCATCATGGCCGGCCCGGACCTGACCAAGTTCCTCTCGGCCTCCCAGGGCAA
This sequence comes from Arthrobacter sp. ok909, assembly GCF_900104405.1. Lineage (NCBI taxonomy): Bacteria > Bacillati > Actinomycetota > Actinomycetes > Micrococcales > Micrococcaceae > Arthrobacter > Arthrobacter sp. ok909. The sequence continues at coordinate 27,407 of NZ_FNJS01000010.1, forward strand.
CGTCCAGGGACTCTTCCACGCCGGCTGGCGGGTGGGCCTGCACCTGCTGGATCTCCTGACCCACCGGCGCAACATGCAGCTGGTCAACGGCACCGCGCTCACCGGCCGGCTCATGAAATCCGCCGATGACCTCGGCGTGGACATCCGCGTCTCCACCCCCGCGAAACGCCTGATCACGGATGCTGCCGGCACAGTGACCGGAGCCGTGGTGAGTTCACCGGAAGGCGAGCTGCAGATCAAGGCCGCGCGCGGCGTCGTGCTGGCCGCCGGCGGCTTCCCGAACGACGTCGCCCGGCGCGCCGCGCTGTTCCCCAAGACCCCCACCGGGCGCGAGCACTGGACGCTGGCGCCGAAGGAGACCACGGGCGACGGCATCACCATGGCCCAGGCCGTGGGCGCCCGGTTCGACACCGACATGAAGTCCCCGGCCGCCTGGTGCCCGGTCTCCCTGGTCCCGTACCGCAACGGACGCACCGGGACGTTCCCGCACATCATGGACCGCGCCAAACCCGGCAGCATCGGCGTGCGCGCGGACGGACGCCGCTTCGTGAACGAGGCCAATGGCTACTACGACTACGTCGAGGGAATGCTCAACGCGACCCCGCCCGGCGAACCCGTCGAGGCCTGGCAGATCGCCGACGCAACGTTCGTGCGCAAATTCCCGCTGGGCATGGCCAAGCCGCTTCCCGTACCGCTCTTCCCCTACCTGCGCTCCGGCTACCTCAAGAAAGGCCGGACCATCGAGGAACTCGCCGTCGCCTGCGGCATCGACCCGGCAAGCCTCGCCAAGACCGTCGCAGACTTCAACAAGAACGCCCGCAAGGGCGTCGACCCCGACTTCGACCGCGGCGCCAGCGAATTCAACCGCTACGGCGGGGACCCGAAGAACACGCCCAACCCGTCGCTGCGCCCGCTCGAAAAGGGGCCGTTCTACGCGGTCAGGATCGTGCCGGGATCCTTCGGCACCTTCGCGGGTCTCGCCGCCGACTCGCGCGCCCGGGTACTGGACACCTCCGGAAGGCCCATTGCAGGCCTCTACGTCGCCGGAAACGACCAGGCATCCGTCATGGGCGGCCACTACCCGGCCGGCGGCATCAACCTCGGACCGGCCCTGACGTTCGGCTACATCGCCGGCCGCGACCTCGCCAACGCGACACACTACGAAGACGACAGCAGCCTGGCCCCTGAACAAACCGCGGGGGATGAGGAGCCCGCGGGACCAGTGGCGGCGTCCGTGTAGGGCCGGCCCTACCCACCGCCGCGGCTTCCGTGCAAGCATGGGGACTCAGCGATGATGCACCGTGAGGGGACTCGATGAAATCCAACGAACTGCTGCTGGACGCCTTCGGCCGCATCCATGAGACCGTGGCCGCCGCGCTGGAGGGCGTCGACGACGAGACTCTGGTGCGTCGGCCGGCGGGCAACGGAAATTCTATGGCATGGCTGATCTGGCACCTCAGCAGGGTCGAAGACGCGCAACTCGCCTCCGCCGCAGGCCTGGACCAGGTCTGGACCTCGCAGGGGTTCTCCGGCAGATTCGACCTTCCGCTGCCCAAACGCGACACCGGCTACGGCCATTCGAGCAGCCAGGTCGACGCGGTGCGGGTTTCCCGGGAGCTGTTGTTCGACTACTACGACGCAGTTCACCGGCAGACCGTGCGGTTCCTGACGGCCCTCGGCGACGAGGACTTCGACCGCATCGTCGATACGCGATGGGACCCGCCCGTCACGCTTGGGGTGCGGCTGGTCAGCACCATTGCCGACTGCCTCCAGCACGTGGGGCAGGCGGCATATTGCAAGGGTTTGAATCCCGCGCATGGCCAGGGAGGCAAAGACGTTGCCGGCGCGGGCTAGGCTTTCTCGTCGCTGACGTATGCGAGGCCGATCTGGCGCCTGACTTCGTCCATGGCCTCCATGACCTGAATGCTCTGCGGGGGCGGCAGGATTCTGATTGTGGTCCGCGATCACTGTCCGGACCTCGCCCAGCGCACCGGATCAAATCAGCTCACGGATACGGACCATGTGCGGAAGATGTCGGGCGGATCCGGGAGCGTCCGCAACTTCCCGGGACGTGTTCGTATCCTAAGCCCGAATTCCAGGTCTCACGGCGTAAGCGGGCCCCGAAGGACGCGAAGGGCAACGGCGGCGTCACCTTCGATGATGGCAGTATCCTCGAGCTTGGATCGGCCCCAGAGGCCGAGGTACATCCCAACCGCCGGCGCCGTAATTGACGCCACGGCGCGACCCGGGCCCAGGGTCCAGCTCGCGGTCCCGGGCACGTGGAAGGTTACGGCCTTGTCCGGGGGCGGCATCCGGTCCAGTCGGAGCTGGCGCGGGGTGAACATCGTCAGGACCTCGTCGATCCCGTCGAGCATGAAGTCCCCGCCGAGAGCAGGGCGTTCCAGGCCCAGCGTCTGGCAGGCGTCGATGAGGTGGATGGCGTGTTCGTGCGCCTGTCGCCGAAGCCAGAACCCGGCCGTGCGCGGCGGCGGTCCAAAATTCCAGCACCGTGTCTCTGGATCAAGGGCCATGAGGGTCTCGAAGAAGGGTGCAACGCCGTCGAGGAACCAGGCTGCCGCGCCTTCGACAGGCGCGTCCGGTTCCTCAACGAACGTGCCCTCACGAACCACTGCGGCAGCCCACCGCTCAATTGAACCGAGATGCCCGAAAAGTTCTTCGAGAGTCCATCCGGCGCAGGCCGGAACGGAGCGGGCCAGCACGTCCTCCGGCTGGCGGGCGAGCGTGCTGAGGCGGTCGAGGGAGCCGGCAAGTTCGGCCAGGTAGCGATCGGGGAGCATGGGATGAGCCTAACGCGACACCCAGGCCAGGTGCTGATGCGCCGGGGCTATTGAGAATGGTCCGGACTGTCGGCCGTTGCCAGACGGCCGAGCTGCACCCGGGTTCTCGCGGCGTTGTTACCTGAGGGGTCGCCATCCGGCAGTGCGTCGCCGTGCCGATGAATGATCTTCCACTCTTCGTTCTCGCGCCGGAAGATGGTGGTGACCCTGAGGGCATATGGCAAGGGATCGGCACCTCCGACCGAAGCGGTCGTATGCTCGATGCCCACAATGTACGCGAGGTCTCCGCTGGCGCCGGACGCTATGACGTCGTACTCGAACGATGTGCAGTGCGAAAACCTGGAGGCGAGAAGATCGAAGGCCGCGGAGACCTCCTCCGGGCCGCGCTTGGTCATGACGGCACCGAACAGCGTCACCGGATCCCTGGAAGACCACAGGCGCTGCCGGGGCCCGGCGTCGCCGTTGTGCAGGGCGGTTTCCGCCGCCTTCAGGGGCGGCATGACAGCAGCCAAAAATGCGTTTGATTCGTCCACGGTGTTTCCTCCGCTCCTGCCCCGGCATCAATTATCCGAACCAGCCCGAGGCGCCGCAAGAGTCCCACGCGCGCTGCCTGGGACCGGAGCTCGGACCGCCGCGTTCGCTGCGCCCCCGCGCGGCGACATCTTCACATCAGGAGCGTATCCTCGGCCTAACAGATTTAGAGGAGAACGCGTCATGGCCGACTGGCAGGACACCCTTCCGCTCTGGGCCGCCGCCTGGGCCGCCGTCCGAGGACAATCTTCAGCGCCGGAGGGTTCCGGAATCGTCACCGCACCGGACACTGACCCGGCCCCTCCGGAGTACATCTTCGCCTGGCCCGGAACCGACGCGGACCGCGCCGCAGAGACCGTCCGCGAGCATCCGGGGGCGGTCCTCACGCTGGTCACCGCGGAGTCCGGGGACGCGTTGGACTACGCCGCAGCACGGGGCCTGGAACCTGTAAACCAGGCGGTGCTGCTCACCGCCCCCACGGGCGAGATGAACGCCGCTCCCGAATTGCCCGAGAACGCCGAGTTGGCCCAGGCACCCCTGGAGCGGTACGACGTCGTGGAAATATCCGTTTTCGACCACCCTGTCGCCCACGGCCGTATCAGGATCGAGGAGGGCCTGGCCGTCATCGGCGGCCTGCAGATCCTCACGCCGGAATCCGGGAAGAGCCTTGAGCCGGCGGTTGTGGCGGTACTAGCGGACGGGGCCTATGTGCACGGCGCGGACACCCTCTACACAGTCCTCGCCCCGCACCGGATGGCGGACTACACCGCCTCGGGATGGACAGTGGCCGCCCATATCGTCAACCTCAGCGCCCCCGAATGAACGACCGCCGTTGACGGCCTGAGTCGGCGGACTTAGGCCCTGACCTCCGAATCGGCGGGGCGCATGATGAAACGACGAAAGCCGCTTCCACTGAGGTAGCGGCTTTCGTGCGATGGGCGAGGACCCGGGCCCAGACGCACTCTTCGGCGATCGCTCCGTCACGCCACTTCGCGGCTGTCACCCAGCGGGGAAGCAAGTAGGCAGCAGGGCGGGCCCGGACGACGGGCAAGTAGCGCCCGCAAGAAAGCAAGAGTCACCCCGTGGAAGTCGAGTAGGCCTCACTCGCGCGCCGTTCCGGCCCGACTTCTAGGCTCCTGAGTACTGGGTTAATAAAGTCAATGTAGTGGTCAGAAACGGGTCTCAACCATGCATGATCAAACAGTACCTTCGGTGTTGTCCGGCCATTCCGCTGGCCGTCTGCGTGGTGGGCGAAGGGGCGAAGCGCCACATGCCCGGAGGGAACGGGCGGCGAGGCTCCTGGCAAGGCAGTCCGTGCACCGCCCGTGGTCCCGACATGCATGGGCCGCCCTCGTGTCGGCCTCGCTCACACTGGCCGGGCTGAGTGTCAGCGAGATCGCCGCTGCGGACGTTGGGACGATCTCCACCGATTCGCTGCGGACGGGCTGGGATAGAGACGAGCCAGGGCTCTCGCCGTCGGCGGTCGCATCATCGAACTTCGGCAAACTGTTCTCTGCGACCGTGGACGGGCAGGTCTACGCCCAGCCCCTTGTGGTCGGCGGTACCGTGATCGCCGCGACGGAAAACAATGCCGTCTACGGACTGGATAGCGCCACGGGTGCGAAGAAATGGACGCGCAAACTCGGGCCGGCGTGGCCGGCGTCGACCGTCAGTTGTGGCGACCTCACCCCCAATATCGGAATCACGTCGACGCCGGTCTATGACGCTGCGACGAAGAGCGTCTTCCTGCTGGCGAAGACGAATGACGGCGCAACCAAACAGCTCCCGCACTGGTATATGCATTCCCTCGACGTGGTCACAGGAGCGGAGCGGCCCGGATTTCCCGTCACCATCGAAGGCGCCCCGACGAACGACCCCGCCCGCCCGTTCAACGCCATGACAGCGATGCAGCGGCCCGGGCTGCTGCTCCTGAACGGCGTGGTCTACGCCGGATTCGCCAGCCACTGCGACTACACCCCGTTCGTCGGCTACGTCGTCGGTGTGTCGACGGCCGGGCGGCAGACGACGATGTGGGCGACCGAATCCGGCAACGCCAACGCGGAGGGCGGCATCTGGCAGTCCGGCGGCGGACTGGTGTCCGACGGCCCCGGCCAGATCCTGCTCACCACCGGCAACGGCATCTCGCCGAAGGCCGGCCCGGGCACGAAGCCTCCCACTACCCTGGCGGAGTCGCTGGTCCGGCTCCGCGTCGGCACCGACGGCAACCTGAAGCCCACCGACTTCTTCAGCCCGGCCGACAACGCGAGACTGAACCGCAACGACGCCGATCTGGGGTCCGGTGCGCCGGTCGGGATACCGGACGGCTACGGCACAGCGGCGCACCCGCATCTGATGGCGCAAATCGGCAAAGGCGGCCAGCTGTACCTGCTGGACCGCGACAATCTGGGCGGCATGGCGCAAGGGCCGGGCGGAACTGACGCCGTCCTCGACAAAGCCGGTCCGTACAGCGGAGTGTGGGGAAAGCCCGCGTTTCTGGGGACCAGCACCGGCGGATACCTCTACGTCGTCGAGAGCAACGGGTATCTTCGGGCCTTCAAACTCGTGCCGGGCGCCACCGGCGGCGTCAGTCTCGCCGCCGTCGGGACCTCCGCCGGAACCTTCGGGTTCAGTTCCGGTTCGCCGGTGGTGACGTCCTCGGGTACGGACGGCTCGTCCGCCTTGGTCTGGGTGGTCTACGTCAGCGGAGGCACCGGGGCAGATGCGGAACTGCGCGCCTACCGTGCACTTCCGGATAACACCGGGAACCTCCAGGAGGTGTTCAGTGCTCCACTGGGGACAGCCGCCAAGTTCTCCACGGTAGCCACTGACGGCGGTCGTGTATACGTCGGCACCCGGGACGGGCACGTCGTGGCCTTCGGCGCTCCGACAACATCAGCGGTCGGGGCGAAGGACACCGACCTCGGCCAGGTCAAGGTTGGTTCCTCGGTGACCGGCAGCGTGACGGTCACGGCGTCGCGGGCGGTAACGATCAACTCCATCACCGCCGGTGCCCCGTTCAAGGTCGGCACGACGCTCACGTTGCCACGGAAGCTGTCCAAAGGGGCAAGCATGACGGTTCCCGTGACCTTCTCGCCGACGGTCGCGGGACAGGCCGATGGCACGCTCACCGTCAAAACCGCCGACGGCGAGACCGACCTCCTCGGCGTCCACGGTGTCGGCACGAAGGAGGGCCTGGGCGCGACCCCGGCCCTGGTCCAGTTCACCGACGTACCCACCAAGACGGTCAGCCGGCAGACGGTCAACATCGTCAATACCGGAACAACCGTCGTCAAGATTACCGGCGTCACCCTGCCGGTCAACGCACAGCTCAGCGTCGACCCGGCCACGGTGCCGGCCGTGGGACAGACGATCCAGCCCCTCGCGTCGGTGGCCGTATCCATGATGTTCAGTCCCACGACGGCGACGCCGGTCACCGACTCGCTGGTCGTCGCAAGTGACCGCGGCAAGGTGACAGTCAAGGTAACCGCGACCGCCGTCGAAGGAGCGGCGCACCTGCAAATGCCGCGCTCGCTGGACTTCGGTGACGTCCCGGTCGGGACGTCGGTCACCAGGGCGTTCCAGATACAGAACACGGGCAACGTGCCCATGACCATCACCAAGGCAAAGGCGCCGCAGGGAGTCTTTTCGACCACTGCACCCATTGCCGAGGGACTGAAGATTCCCGCGGGTGAATCCGCGTACCAGAGCGTGACCTTCACGCCGTCGGCCTTCGGCCAAGCCGGGACGACGGACACCTACTATCTGATCACCGCCGACGACGGCCAGGGCGCGCTGAAGGTGATGCTCACCGGGAACGGCACCGACGACCCGATCGCGGCGTACGCGTGGAAGACCAACGCCGGACGCCCGGGTTCAATCCTCGGCCGCTCGCTGACCCTGGAATACGACGTCGCAGGAGGGAAATGCCAGGACTATGACAGGGGCGTGATTTGCTGGTCACCGGCGACCGGTGCTCACTCGGTCATCGGTGCGATCTACGCCCGCTACAAGGCCTTGGGCGGCGCCGCCGGCTTCCTCGGATTTCCGACCAGCGACGAGCAAGCATCGCCTGACGGGATAGGGAAGTATAGCCACTTCTCCGGCTCTGGCGGGGCCTCGATCTACGCTACGCCGACAACCGGGGCGCACTATGTCCTGGGTGCGATCCGGGCGAAGTGGATGGCACTGGGTGCTGAGACAGGGCCCTTGGGGTATCCCATCACCGACGAGAAACGCGCTGCCGACGGCGTGGGACGGTACAGCGACTTTTCCGGTGCAGGTGGGTCGTCGATCTACAGTACAAAGATAACCGGGGCCCATGTCGTGCAGGGTGCGATCCGGGCGAAGTGGAGGGCACTGGGTGCTGAGTCCGGGCCGCTGGGGTATCCCATCACCGACGAGAAACGCACGAGTGACGGCTTGGGGCGGTACAGCGACTTCTCCGGCGCAGGTGGGTCGTCGATCTACTGTACAAAGATCACCGGGGCGCACTGGATCACGGGGGCGGTCCGGACCAAATGGGCCGCAATGGGCCGGGAGACAGGTCTGGGTTATCCGACCACCGACACAAAGGCGACGGCGGACGGGGTGGGGAGGTATAACCACTTCTCCGGTGCAGGTGGGAATTCGATCTTCTGGTCGCCCGCGACCGGGGCTCACTTTGTCCTCGGTGCGATCCGGGCCAAGTGGGGGTCCATCGGTTGGGAGACAAGCCGGTTGGGCTACCCAACCAGTGACGAGTACTCGATTCCCATCGGCAGGGCATCAGATTTTCAGCACGGCCGCCTCACCTGGAACTCGACGGCCATGCAGGTAACCGGATAGCGATACCAGGCGTCAGCGCAGGAACTCCCGGATCAGTCCGGCCGTCTCCCGGGCCCGTTCAATGTGCGGCATGTGTCCTGTCTGCTCGAACAGATGCGTTTGGGCCGCGGGCAACAACCTGCGTGCCTCGTCCAAGTGCTCGGCCGGCAGAATGAGATCCGAGTCGCCCCATAGGATCAGGACGGGCTTCCCTGCCGCGGCGACCTCGGCGATCAGGCGCGACCGCCACCTCGGCCGGATCCCCCTGAACGTGCCAAGATCGCAGGCCACTTCGCGGAAAGCCCGCATGGCGCCCCGCTGCGAACCGCGGGCCAGGCTCGCGGCAATTCGCTCCTGCGAAACGAAGGAACGGTTCACAAAGAGTGCCCGCTCCGTCCGGTACGCGGCCTTCGGCGCGGGCCGCAGGAGCATCCGGCCGAGCACGGGCACCGCGATCAGCCGCAGCGCCGGGGTCACGGTCGCGCCGAATCCGGCGCTGTTGATGAGCACGAGGCGGCGCACCTTCTCCGGGCGCAGCACCGACAAGCGCATCGCAACGGCGCCCCCGAGCGAGTTGCCGACAACGTCGACGGCACCCAGTTCCTCTTCCGCGTCCAAGGCGTCCAGGAACCGGGAGACCCACTCGGCCAGGGCGTCGAGCGTGTGCCGTCCGCGCAACGCCGTCGAGCTGCCAAACCCGGCGAGATCGACGCTGATCACCCGATGGCCGGCCCCCAGCAACCTGTGCTGCTCATCCCAGTCCGCAAGGCTCCGGCCGATGCCGTGGAGCAACAGGACCGGGGACCCGGTACCGGTGTCGCGGTAGCAGACCGGGCGGCCGTCCACGGCGATGCTCCGCGGTGCCGCCAGCACCGGGTCCGAACTCACAACGCCGCCAACTTGTGGGGTTTCCCTGAACGAGCCGCTACGCCGTGTCCACTGAACAGCAGGTCCACTGAACAGCAAGCCGTTGCCGTGCAGCCGGCTGAGCCGGAACATCCTGACGTCCCGGGGATAGTTCTGGTGCAGCCGCCACGGCGCGTGCGCGCCTTGTTTTGGCATCTGGTCGATGCCGCGGCGGATGTAGCCGGAGGTAAGGTCGATCAGCGGCCTGAGTTCACCGACGTCGGGCGGGGCCACCGGCGTCACAGTGGTGTGACCGCTCCGGTCAAGGTGGCGCAGGATCCGGGCCACGTAGTGCACCACGAGATCGATCTTGAGGGTCCAGGACGCGTTCGTGTAGCCGATCGCGAAGGCCAGGTTCGGCACGTCGGCCAGCATCATGCCCTGATAGGTGACCTTCGTTGCCGGGTCGACCGGGACGCCGTCGACGCTGAGGGCCATGCCGCCGAAGAGCAGCAGATTCAGGCCGGTGGCCGTCACCACGACGTCGGCGGCCAGTTCCGCGCCGGAGGCAAGCCGGATCCCCGCCGGCGTGAGGGTCTCGATCGCGTCGGTGGCGACGCCGGCGCGGCCGGAGCGGATGGCCTTGAAGAGGTCGCCGTTCGGCACGATGCACAGGCGCTCGTCCCAGGGGTTGTACTTCGGCTGGAAGTGCTTCTCGACGTCGTAACCCTCGGGCAGGCGCTTCGTGACCTGGTGGCGCAGGATGCTCTTCATCTTCTCCGGGCTCCGCCGGCTGATCTGGTAGCTCAGCAGCGCCCGCGCGATCCCCTTCCAACGCGAGACGACGCCGGCGATACGCCGGGGGACATGCCGGGATACGAGGGTGTCGAAACCGTCGTCGGTGTCCGGGAGGACGGCCATGTAGCCGGGGGAGCGCTGCAGCATGGTGACGTGCTCCGCGGCGGCTGCCAGCGCGGGAACGAGGGTGACGGCCGTGGCCCCGCTGCCGATCACGACGATCCGCTTGCCGGCCGCGTCGAAGTCCGCCGGCCAGTGCTGCGGGTGGATGATCTCGCCGGTGAAGCTGTCCTGGCCCGGGAACGTTGGGCTGTAGCCCTCGTCGTAGCGGTAGTAGCCCGAGCAGATGAAAAGGAACGAGCTCGTGAAGGTCACCGGCGCCTCGGCGCCGCGGCCGACCTCGACCGTCCACAACGAGGTTTCGGAGGACCAATCGGCCCTCACCACGCGGTGACCGTAGCGGATCAGGCGGTCAACGCCGTAGGCCGAAGCGGTTTCGCGCACGTACTGCAGGATGGACGCACCCGGGGCGATCGACGTCGACGTCTCCCACGGACGGAACGGATAGCCGAGCGTGAACATGTCGCTGTCCGAGCGGACTCCCGGGTAGCGGAACAGATCCCAGGTGCCCCCGCTGGATTCGCGGGCCTCCAGGATCGCCATCGATTTCGACGGGAAAGCTGTGGTCAGGCGGCATGCGGCGCCGATGCCGGAGAGTCCGGCTCCGACGATGAGGACGTCGAGATGTTCGGCGATGATGGTGCTCCCTGATAGTTGCGCGGCCGATGGGTGCCGCCCCGATGCCCCGCAGTCTATGAACAGGTCGTTGATGAAGTCAACACCCTGTCGAGAGGGTGCTACGCTGACCGCATGAACCCAGCATCCGCCGCAGAAACTGCGCCGCCGTCGTCCGGCCCGGCGGCGGCGAAGGCCGCGCCCGACGACGCCGCACAGGGCGTTCCAAACCGGGGACGCCGGGCGGCCAGGCTGTCCGGCGACGAACGCCAGCGGGCCATCCTGGACGTGGCGGAACGGCTGCTCGGCGAAAAGGACTTTGCGGACGTCACGATCGAGGACCTCGCCCGGGGCGCCGGCATCTCGCGTCCGACGTTTTACTTCTATTTCGCTTCGAAGCAGGCTGTTCTGCTGACCCTCCTGGACCAGGTGGCGCACGAGGCCGAAAAGCGCACGGCCGATGTCTTCAGCGACCTCGGCGCGGCGCCGTCGGCCGCCTGGCGGAAAGCAATCGAAGCCTTCGCCGGAACGTTCGCCGCGCATCGGGGGGTCTCGGTGGCCGCCGCGGCCGCGCGTTCCTCGGAACCCGAACTCGCTGCCGAGTGGGCCACGCTGACAAACCGCTGGATCGACGCCACAGCGGCGGCGATCGGGGCTGAACGCGACCGCGGCGCTTCGCCCGCCGGACCGGAGCCGCGGCTGCTCGCCAGCGCGCTCAATCTGCTCAACGAGCGCGTCATCACGGCGGCGCTGACCGGGCTCGACCCGACGGGACCGGCGCTTCCCGCAGCAGCCCTCCCGGGCGTCGTTGAGGACACCGTTGAGACCTTGCTCCACATCTGGCTCACCAGCATCTACGGAGCGGTGCCGGCTGACCCTTAAGAATGCCTACGCCTGAGGATTCAGTCTCCCGGGAAGTCCGGGCAGAATCCGCTTACGCACAGCCGCTTTTCGAAGGAGAGATCATGCTCGCAGGCCGACTCGACGTTGGGACCGCCACATTCGCGGTCAGGGAAGTACCGGAGCCTGAGGCCGGCCCCGGACAGGTACGGATCGCCGTCGCCGCGGCCGGCGTCTGCCTCTCTGACGTCCACCTCATCGAAGGAATGCTCAAGCCGCAGTACCTCCGGGGCGATACCGTGACCCTCGGGCACGAAGTCGCCGGGGTGATCGACCAGCTCGGCGACGGCGTCGAGGGTTTGCGGCTCGGCCAACGGGTCCTCCTCCAGGCCGGCGAGGAGCGCGGCGGCACCGTTCTGACCCGCGGCGTGGACTACGACGGCGGCTGGGCGGAGTACGCAGTCGCTTCGGCCGGAACTGTTGTTCCGCTGCCGGACAGCCTCCCCTTTGAACAGGCCTGCTTCATCCCCGACGCCGTTTCGACGCCGTGGGCGGCCATCACCTCGACAGCCAGGATCCAGCCGGGCAAGGCGGCCGGGATCTGGGGTGTGGGCGGTCTCGGTGCCCACGCGGTGCAGCTGCTCCGGCTCGTGGGTGCCGCTCCGATCATCGCCGTCGACCCGCTCGAAGCGGCCCGCGCCCGGGCCCTCGAGTTCGGCGCCGACGTCGCCCTTGACCCCCACGACGCCGGATTCACCGCCGCCATGGGTGCGGCGACGCGCGGCCGCGGACTCGCCACGGCGTTTGACTTCGCCGGGGTGCCGGCCGTCAGGGAACAGGCGGCGGGATCGCTGGGCGCCGGCGGAAAAATGGTGCTCGTGGGTCTGGCGGATCAACCCCTGCACGTGAGCAACGGGATGCTCTTCAGCTACCTCCGGCAGCAGATTCTGGGGCACTACGGTTCGGCACCCGCCGACGTGGCCGATCTCGTCTCGCTCTACGAGCTGGGCCGGATCGAGTTCTCCCGCTCCGTGAGCCGCATAATGCCGCTCGCTGACGCCGCCGAAGCCGTGCGGATGCTCAGCGAGAAGGACGGCAGCCCCATCCGGATCGTGCTCAAGCCGTAGCGGCCAGGGGACCGCGGGTGGGGGTTCGCCTGCCGCGGGGAGGAGCGATCACATGAGCGAAGTCATCCAACGCCTGCTGGCTGCGATCAATGACCGCGACCTCGAGGCAGCAGCTGCGTTGTTCCATGAGTCCGGGGACGGCCTCATAACAGACGGACGGCCGTACATGGAAGAGCTTGAACGAGAAAACGTGGGGATCGCAGAGACGGTGCAGTCGTTGTCGGGGCGCCGGCCGGATCAGCCCACGCGGCCCGTGGACTGATAGGGCTGGCCTCACGCTGAGCCGCATCACTTGCCGGGAGTCGGCCTTCGGAGGAGGATGAACGGCAAAGTCCAGGAGGTCCACCATGATCCAGCTTGGCAAGTTTGAGAAGTATCTGATTGAGGAATTCTTCGACGATTACCGCGCCGGCGCCATGAGCCAACGCACGTTCACACGCCGGGTGGCGTTCATTACAGGCAGCATGGCGACAGCCTCGGCAGCGATGCTCCTGGTCGGCTGCACGCCCGACGAAGTTCCGCGCAGCACGGACCCCATGCCGACGCCGGCTAGGTCCTCGGCCGTGTCGGGGCAACGGGCGTCGTCCGCGGGTGCGGTACCGGGGGCCAAGAGTCCGTTGTCCGTCCCCGAGGGAGCGGCCGGACTCACGACGGCGACGGTGCGGTTCACCGCTGGCGGCACCGGTATCAGCGGCTACCTTGCGCGGCCTGATCATGGTCCGGCTGGACCGGCGGTGCTGATCTGCCACGAGAACCGCGGGCTGACCCCGCATATCCAGGACGTGGCGCGCCGCTTCGCCAAGGCCGGGTTTGCGGCACTGGCCTTGGACTTGCTGAGCCGGGAAGGCGGAACGGCGAGCATGGACCCGGACGCCGTCCCGGGAGCGCTGATCCAGGCCGGAGCCCGGCGGCACGTCTCCGACTTCGCCGCGGCCTTCGACTATCTGAGTGCCCAGGACTTCGTCGACCAGGGACGGATCGCCATGAACGGTTTCTGCTTTGGCGGGGGTATCACCTGGCAGGCGGCGACGGCGCTCCCCAGTTTGAAGGCTACGTCCGCGTTCTACGGACCCGCGCCCGATCTGGACAAGGTGGCGGCCATCAAGGCGTCCGTCTTTGGTGTCTACGCCGAACTGGACCAGCGGATCACCGGCGCCATGCCGGCGCTCCGGGATGCTCTGGCCAATACCGAGGTCCGGCATGAGCTCAAGGTCTATCCCGGCGTGGACCACGCCTTCCACAATGACACCGGGGAGCGTTACAACCAGGAGCAGGCCACCGCCGCCTGGAACGATACCCTGGCCTGGTTCAGCAAGTATGTCTGAGGGCATGGCTACCTCAGCCGGTCATCATTCCGGGCTCCTTGAACCAGCGCCGGCAGTTCATTCCAGCCTCAGGGCATAACAGACACGAGGAGAGCCACCGCAGCGGAGCTTACTCTCCGATGGTGGCGTCCTGCTCGAGCCGGTACGACGCGTCAAACGTCCCTCCATGCGTCTCGTCAGACTTCCCAGCCACAGCCTTCAATGCGGCAAGGTGTTCCACCAACGCCCGTTCCGGGTGTCCGGGATGGGCGTCAAGCTGCCGGCGGAGCAGCTCCCTGGCGCGGTTGTGCTCCGGCGTAGTGTCGGCAAGCACGGCTTCGATGATTCTGGCGGCCTGATGTCGGATTCCGGCCGCACCAGCGGCATGCTCTGCGCCGGATGCCAGGTCATCGCGATCCTGGTCCTCCGGTCGCTCTGGAGTTGACGACGGCCCCACCGACATGGCAATTCCTTTGATCAACGTTCCGGCTGAGCCCGGAACCGGTCTTCCGCCTTCCCCCCATCCCGGGTATGGGACCCGGATCCGAAGGCGGACCACCGAGACACACGATACAACGGCGACGGACGCGCTTCCCCAGTGGAAGCGAAGTTTTTGCCAAGCTCATGCGCAGGTTACGTCGTCGAGGCCCTGAGCGGCCCCGCATCCGCGATCGCCACGTCCAAAATGCCGGCAGCGCTTGCATTGGTCATCTCCCCGAAAACACATGGAAATACTCGCCGAGTAGCCTCGCAGCAAGGTATCCGTTCGGAAAGGTAGTGCGTCATTCATGTTGGACTGATCCGGGTAATGACGACGTCGGACCGCCGCCTGCTCCAAACCCACGGGAAGCTCCTGCAGGAAGCATTCGGCTTCACCGTCAGCTCCCGCTGCATTCCGGACCAGCCGTCCGGCGTCTACGATCAGGCGTCGCTCGAGACCGCAGCCCCCAAGGTGGTCCAGTTGGCGCAGGAAATGGCCGGGCAGGCCGACGCCCTGATTATCAGTTGCACGTCGGACCCGGGGCTGGCCGCAACCCGGGCGGCCGTGGATATCCCGGTCATCGGGGCGGGCGCCGCAGCCGCGGCCGCCGCACTGACGTTCGGCGGAAGGATCGGGGTCCTGGGACTGGGTGCCCATGTGCCGGGCCCGATCGCGGATTCGTTGGGCGACCGCATGCTGCTCATTGACGGCGGAGGGCGGCTCGAAACGCCCGATGCGTTCCTGATGCCCGCCGGGATTTTCGATGCCCTCGCCGCGGCCCACATGCTGGTTGATGCCGGCGCCGACGTCATTGTCCAGGCGAGCACGGGGCTGAGCAGCATCGGCATGGCGGACGTGCTCCGCCGTCGGCTCGGGGTGCCGGTCATCGACGCCGTGACGGCGGCCGGCTCTATGCTCGTCTCAGCGGTGGTTGCCCGCGAACTCCAGAAGGTTTGAATCCGGCAACCGAGGCCTACTTGTAGACGCGGACCCAGTCGACCTGCATCTGTGAAGGCTTCGTGGCTGATCCGTCAGGGAACCAGTCCAACTGCAGCGTCTGGTGCATGCCCACGGAGGGCAGGTGCGCCGGGTTCGTGTCGGAGAAGGTCTTCACGCCGTCGATGTAGCCGGTGATGCCGGCAGGAGTCCACTCGACGGCGTAGTTGTGCCATTGAGTGGTGTCGATGGTCGTGGCCGCAGCCGTCTGGAAGTTCGAGCCGCTGCAGGCATAGTGCAGGAAGAACTTGATCTGGGCGGTGTTGGTGCTGCCCTCGGCGTAGTCGATCTCGGCGCAGTTGGTGGAGGCGTTGTTGCTGGGCCACAGGATCAGCACGGGGTGGTACTTCGGGTCCCGGGCGTTGGTCCGCATGCGCGTTTCCCACTTGCCGTACTTCTGCTCGGCAAATTTGGCCGACATGCCGCCCGTGGTGCCGGCCGAGTTGCCGCTGACCGTGGCCACGCCATTGGCAACCGACCAGGCCTGCGGGCTGCGGAGGCCCTTTCCGGCATGTCCGGTTCCGTTGAAGACGCTCCACTTGGTGGAGTCAGGGGCGCCCGTGTTGGAGAACTCGTCGCCCGCGACAACCGCACCCCAGCCGCGGGCCGTGGCGGCCTGCAAACCGTCGCCGGTGGCGGCGACGGCGGCCTGGGCGGAAACCGGTGCGGCCGGCGTCGAACCCGCGGCGGCTGCCGCCGGCGCGGCACCCGCGGCGGGCGCATCGACCGGCGCGGCTGCGGGTGTGGCGGGGGCTGCCGGCGCCGCCACAATCCCGGGATCTGCTGCTGCAGTGGCCGTCCCGCCGACCGGCTTCAGTGCAGACCCGGTGGCAGGCGCCTTAGTCGCTGCGGCCGCCGACGGCGTCGACGCCACGGCAGGACGTGAGGCCTCGCTGGCCGGGGAAAGGGCTGCGGCTCCTGCCGTTGGAGCAGCGCCGCACCCGGTCAGGGACAGTGCGCCCATGGTCAGCGCAATGGCGATTTTGTTGAAGTGTGTCGTCTTGAACTGTGCTTCTTTGGACTGTGCATCTTTGGACGGTGATTTCGTGAACAACGGACCCCTCCGGGCTTGGTGACTGGCGCACACAACCGTCGCTGCCAGGGCGGCGGCCAGTGCGGGAAGCTTCATCCGGCCCCTGCCGCAAGGGCACGGGCGAGCAGGCGCCGAACGGCGCAACCGGGCCCGGCAAGGGCCAGTCCGGGACCCTGCGTTCGGGCCAGGCCTTCGCGGCCAGTCGCCTACGTTACTGGATCGTTACCTTGGCCCGCAAACCTGTGCGTGTCGCCGCAAGTGCCGGAGTCGCGCGGCTTGATCGGACGCGGCGGCCCCGCGCCCCTCATTCTCCAGACGGAAACTCGTAGGCGGCCGGGATCTTTGCCGGGGGAGTGCCATAGCTTAGGACGATCTCGTCGTGTGCCTTCAACGGGAGGTCCCGGATGCCGGAGCCGTACTTCTGGCCGTTCACGTAGAGGGTCCAGCCGTCCAGCGATCCCGTCCCGGTACCCGGGGCGCCGCTGCCTCCAAGGACGCCCCATTCCGTGAAGAGCTGCCCGAGAGTAAAGACCTGGCCGGCAGTGGGGGACTCGATGTGGACCACGCCGGTGGTGTCGTGGGTGTGCAGCGCGGAGATGCCGTTGGCCCTGTTGTCCGGGCCGGCCGTGATGCCGATGTTGGCCGGCACAGCTACGGCCTTGCCGTCCTTCAGCACGTCCAGATGCGCATGGTAATGGTCCACGTTCCCCTCGGCTGTGAGCACCGAGAGACCGGCCTGGGCGATCCGGCCGGGAGCCCCTGCGATGTCGAGGCCAAAATCGGCGGCGGAGGCCGGGGAGGTCGTCGGCGCCGCTGACGTCGCGGGCACCTCGGGGGACGGCCCGGAAGCAGCACACGACGCCACCCCCAACGTCACGGCGGAAAGTGCGACGGCAAGGGCCAGCTTGGGGTGCCTGGTGGTGGTGTGCATGGCTGCGAGAACCGCTTTCGATCGGAAACCTGTCCCAATCAGTCTAGGTAGGCGCAGCCGCCGGAGCGCGATTCCGCGTTTTCCCGCCCGCGCCCCGAGGGGAAAGAATGGACCCGTGAGTGATGCTGGCGAATTCATTGACCTCGCGCTGCAGCGGGAAGGCTCCTGGAGCCGTGCGGAGGCGCTGCGGTACGGGCTGGGAAGGAATCCTGGGGGCGGTGGCCTCGGTTTCTACGGCGCCTCCGTGGGGGCCGTGCGCGGGACCGTCCGGGATGCCGGCCGCCGGTATTCCGGACTCGCGCATGATGAGATCACGGCACTGAGTTCCGAACTGTGGGCCGTGCCGGTCTTCGAGCGCCGCCTGGCAGCGGTGGTGCTGCTGCAGGACAACGTGAAGCTGTTGACTAACTCGGATCTCACCCGGTTGGAGGGCTTCATCCGGGAGGCTCGGCTGCCGGACCTCGTGGATCCGCTCGCCGTCGACGTCGTCGGGCCGCTCGTGGACGGTCTGGACGTCCTGGGCAGGGTGCGGGCTGTCAGCGTGCTGGACCGGTGGGTGCGCGAGCCCGATCCCTGGCTGCGCCGGGCCGCGCTGCTTTCGCCGCTGATGGCGCTGCGCGCCGGCGCCGGGGATTGGGACAGGTTTGTCCGCCACGCGCGCGCGGTGCTCGGCGAGGACGTGCCGGGTTTCACGTTCGACGCCGACACGGACGCCGACGGCGCCAGATCCGACCGCGACACAGACGAAGACGCCGCGGCCGTCCGGGCCGCCGTAACGCGGGTCCTGGCGGAAATGGCCAAGAGGAGACCCGAGCTACAGTTCACGCCCGTCGGAGGGTGATGTTTCCTTACCCAGTCTCGTTCAGTGTTTCGGAGCGCTTGGATCGCCTGGATCACCTTGGCCGGCGGTGCTGCCGGCTTCGCTTGACCCGCCGCCGGCCTTCGCGGGCAGCGTGAACCTCTTGGCTGCCCGAGACCCGGCCACGGCGCTTGCGGCGATTGTGATCAACGCACCCATCAGCAGGGCTGCTGCCTCGCCGGGGAACAGTACGTCAAGCTGCGTGCCGATACTCGCAGCTGCCACCGGCACGCCGAGCTGGGCCGCCGACAACACGCCGAGCGGCAGGGGGAGCCCCAGGAGCGCCAAACCGGCATGCGCCAGCAACGTTCCGGCTCCCAGCGCGAGACCGAGCGCAATCATGTCCGGATGCCCGGCCAGGTCCTTGAGCGTGAGGGATGCGCCCAGCCAGACGAAGAACAGCGGACCCAGGAAGCCGTCGCTGAGGGCAAAAAGTTGCCGGGCCAGCCGTCTCGGTTCGCCGACGGCCGCCACCACCAGGCCGAAGGAAAAGCCCGCCATCATCACGGACACATTGCCGAAAGTCGCGACACCGGCCAGGGCAAACAGCACCGCCAACTGGATCCTCAGCTCCAGGGCAAACTTGCGGTTTTCCGAGAGTTGGTGCACGTGGCCGCGGATTCCCGTGCTCTCCAGCCATCGGAGTACGAAGAAAAGCCCCACAGCGCAGCCCGCCACGGTGAGTACGGTCAGGGCCGCCCGGCCTGCGTGCGGCGGATCCACCAGGAGCGGCAGCGCCACAATGCAGGCTATGTCCGCGATCGCCACCTGTGCGGTCATGGAAACGACGTCGGGTCCGCCGAGGCGCAGAGAATCGACGATCGGGAGGACCAGCGCGGCCGAGGAGGACGCCAGCAGCACGACGTAGAGGGGAGCATGTCCAGTCCCGAAGAGCAGGCCGATGCCGGTCCCGACGACCACTGCGGCCGCTGCGGCCGCTACGGCCCGGCGCGTGCCTTTGCCGAGGGCGGAGCGAATTTGAGGATCCCGCACGGGAACATGAGTTCCGGCCACGAACATCATCAGCGCAAACCCGATGTTAGCCAGGAAGCTGAACGTAGGATCTGCCGGGTTCACCAGGCCCAGGCCCGTCCGTCCGATCGCGATCCCGGCCAGCAGTTCGCCCAGTACCACCGGCAGCCGCCAGTGCACCGGCAGCGCGAGCAAGGGACCAGCCAAGGCGACGACGGCGATCAGCGCCAGGGTCAGGAAAGTCATGGCTCGAGACTGCGGGACGGCCCCGGGCCAATCGGGGCAACAAGCTTCACCGGAATGTCGGTGTTCTCGTCCGTGAGGTAGGAAGCGCAGACCCGGTGATAGCCGTCGGCAATCTGGGCCGCGACTCCGGCGTCGAGGTCCCCGCGGACCAGGAGGACGGGGGAGAGCGGACGGCCGTCGGCAATCTTGGCCAGGTCGGAGGCCACATGGGGGTTGTCCCGGGTCAGGAGCGGCAGGCCTGAGGCCCGCAGGATATCCTTGGCCACGTGATGGGTTACCGGCGCCAGGCGCAACGACTCCACGATGGCGGCGGCCCTGGCATCGTCGGTGAGCAGCGAGAGATAACGACCGGCAGCCGGATAGTCGTGTTCCTCGGGCTCCCCGTGCCAGAGCACCGGGTTCCCGTCATGGCCCTTGTCCGAATCCTTTGTCATGGAATGAGACTAGTCCCGTGGAGGGTGCAGCGCCCCTACGTTCCTGACCGCCGTTCCACCACCGCGTAGGCCTTGCCGTCCAGGAAGGCCCAGTCGCTGACAACCATGAACCCGAGGGCGTCCACCCGGTCGTTCAGGACGTGTTCGTCGAAGCCGCCGTCCCGTGGCTCCGCATCCCATGTGGACACATGGACGTCCGGGCCGTCCAGGATCAGCAGTTCGGTATTGACGTCGAAATCCTCCTGGGGCTGGTTGCTCAACTGGCAGATGGCGACACAGTGGCTGTTCATTTCGGGCCTCCGCTTCCAAGGTGGTGCTGATGGCATCATCTTATGGTCGAAAAGCTGCGCCGCCCTATGGGCAACTGCCGGACCGCACCGTGGCCCGTTACCTGAATGTGACATTCGCCTGCGGTTCGCGCTACGGTGGATAAGTGCCTGTTGTCTCCGATACGGGCGCTCCCCAGCCGATTGCCTAACTCTGCCGCGGCCCGGGGGTAACTCGCACCAACGACCGGCAGAGACGGGGAAACCACTTTTGGCCTGCTGATACGCAGGCCTTGGGGTGAAGCCGCACAGTGCCCGCAACGACGGGCCCGGGAGTGCGGCCGGGTGACTCCCATCCGAATCCGACAGCTCACCTCGCAGGCACTGGGAGAGGCTACATCCATGTCTTCAATCAATACTTTTGCGCGCCATGCCGCCGTCCTCGCCGCCGCATCCGGCCTGGTTCTTACCAGCGGAATGGCCGCCAACGCAGCCCCGGCACCCCTGCAGCGGGACTCTGCTCCGGCCTCCGCCGCAGACGTCAAGGGACTTCTCAGCGCGCCCGTCAGCGCCGATTCAAGCGTCAAGATCAGCTTCGACCGCCCCGCAGTGAGCTCTGTCGCAGCGCCGGTCATCGAACAGCCCAAGCCCGTTGCCGCTGCTCCCGCAGCAGCGCCGGCGGCAGCACCCAAGGTGGCCGCTGCGCCGTCCGTGCAGGTGCAGGCAGCTCCGGCGGCGCCCGCCCCGGCCGCGGCACCGGCTGCAGGCGGCCGCAACGCCATCATGCTTTCTGCCGCGTACAGCCAGCTGGGCATCACCCAGGACTGCACCGCGATGGTGGAAAAGGCCCTTGGCGCGGCCGGTAAGCCCGTCGGCGACATCGGGCCCCGGGCCTTCCTTGGCCTCGGAACCGTTGTGGCGGCCCCGCAGCCCGGTGACATGGTGGTCCAGTCCGGCCACGTCGGCATCTACGCCGGCAACGGCCAGGTGATCAGCGGCGGCATGAACGGCGCCAACCAGACGATCGTGCACCCGCTGTCCTGGCTCACCGCGACCGGCGGCGTGACCTTCGTCCGCGCCTAAACCCCGTAGGGGCCAGACAGCCCTCCCGGGGCCATCCAGTCCGGAAAGACCGGCGATCGATTTTCCCTTGGGGGCAAGCGATCGCCGGTCTTTCCCTTGCCCGGATTCTCACGGATTCCTAGGGATTCCCGACGGCGGCGAGCGGAAGCGTCATCTTCATGACGGTGCCGGCGCTGCCGGTGGAGGCAACCTCGACGGCACCTCCGGCAGCCACTGCGATTTCCCGGACCAGGGCCAAGCCGATGCCAAAGCTCCGTTGTCCCTGCGTTCCTCCGGTGCTGGCGGTCCGCACGAAGCGGTCAAAGATCCGGGCCTGGTCCACGCCGGTGATCCCGGTCCCCGTGTCAGCCACCGTGATGACCGCGCGGTTTTGCTCGATCGCCGTCGTGATGGTCACACGGCCGCCCGGCGGGGTGTGGGAGAGGGCGTTGTCCGCCAGGGCCAGGACGGCGCGGCGCAAGGCGTTGGCGTCGATCCGGGCCAGCGGCCGGGCATCGGCGGAGAAGTCCAGGCGCACGTCCCGTTGCTCCGCGACCAGCCGCAGGCCCTCGGCGACGCCGGAGGCGGTGCCGGCGAGGTCGGCAGGCGCTGCCGAGCGGTCAGGGGCGTCGGTGGTGGCCGCCAGGAGCAGTTCGTTGACGATCCCGGTCAGCGTTGCCGCGTCCTCCCGGATCCGGGCCAGGTCCTGGGCCTGTTTGGAGCCGGGCTCGGTGTTGCGCTGGGCAAGCTGGATCCGGGTGTCCAGAATGGTCAAGGGGGTGCGCAGTTCATGGCTGGCGTCCTGGACGAAGCGCCGTTGCCGGGCCAGGGCGTCGCCGAGGGGGCGGATGGCGCTGCGCGCGCTGAGCCATCCGACGATGCCCGCCAGCACGATTCCCGCGACCCCGGCGATGAGCATGGCTTCGAGCACGTCCCGGGAATCCAGGTAGGCGTAGGCCGTCCCGGCCGATGCCGAACGCGGAACTTCAGGATGGGCCAGCTGGTTGACGAGGTACAGGGCCGTGGCGGCGAGGAGTCCAAGGACCATGACCGCGCAGGCGGCGCTGATCCGCAAGGCGACCTTGAGGGAGGCCTTGCGCAGTGTGGAGTGGTCCGGGGTTTCGCCGGCGCCCCCGCCGTTACTCATGGGCATCGCCGATCTGGTAGCCGACGCCGTGTACGGTGCGGATGACGGCCTTGGAGATCTTCCGGCGCAAGTGGTGGACGTAGGTATCGATCACCCCGGGCTGGTCGGAGGCATGGAAGTGCGCTGACAGGAGTTCGTCCCGGGTGAAGACCCGGTCGGGTTCCGCGGCCAGGGCTGCCAGCAGCTGTCCTTCCTTTGCGGTCAGCGACACCGTGTGCCCGTAGACCGAGCGGATCGAGCGCTGCGCCGGGTCAAGTTCCCAGTCCCCGATGCTCAGCGGTGCCGGCACGGCGGCATAGGTGCGCGTCAGTGCGCGCAGTCGTGCCGCCAGTTCGCCGGCGTCGAACGGTTTGGTCACGTAGTCGTTGGCGCCGGCGTCCAGACCCCTGACTTTCTCCTCTGCGTCGCCCAGCGCGGTCAGGATCAGGATGGGCGTGCCGATGCCTTTGGACCGCAAGGCCCCGATGAGGGCGATGCCGTCCATCACGGGCAGACCGCGGTCGATCACCATGACGTCCCAGGCCTCGGTCAGCCCCGCGTGCAGGCCGTCACGACCGTTGGTGACCAGCCGGACGTGGTAATCCGGGTCCAGCAGCTCGGCGATGAGCGGTCCGAGGGCGGCGTCATCCTCAACGAGCAGCAGAGACGGCCGGTCAGCGGTTGTCATGTCAGCTATTCTTCCGTGACCAATTCCCGGGCCGGCAGTCCCTCCCCGGTTTCCGCTTCCGTGTCGCCGGCAGCTGGCCCCGCGCGCCGGCTGGTGCGGCGGCGCCTGAGGAACTGCACGATACCCGGCACGACGGAGAGCAGGACCATGCCCACGGCAATGACGTCGATGTTTTTGGCGACGATGTCAAAGTGCCCCAGCCAGGTGCCCAGCATCGTCACGGAGATTGCCCACGCCGCCGCGCCGGTGATGTTCCAGAGGACGAAGGACTTGTACTCATAGCGTGCGATCCCGGCACTGAGCGGCGCAAAGGTCCTGACCATGGGGACGAAGCGCGCGAGCACGACGGCGGCGCCGCCGTGCCGCCGGAAGAAGTCTTCGGTGGTGGTCAGGTGGGCCGTCTTCAGGATCCGGGCATCGTCCTTGAACCATCGCCGGCCGAAGGTCCGGCCCAGCATGTACCCCACCTGGTCCCCGACGACGGCGGCCGCGGTGACGACGCCGATCAGCACCGGCAGCGTCAGGTGCAGCTGCTGGTGCAGGAGCCCGGCGGTGAAGAGCAGCGAGTCTCCTGGCAGGAAGGGAAAGAGCACGCCGGACTCGATGAAGACCATGAGCGCGATGACGCCCAAGGCTCCCGGGCCCAGACCGGCGAGCAGGCTCGCCGGATCCAGCAGCGACGGTGACCCGGCGGCCTGCGCGGCCGGAAGGAGGGCTGAGATGTCCACGGTGTGCAGGGGGTTACTTCCTCTCAGATGCCGGCTCAGAGGCCAGCGGGCGGGCGATGGCACGGGCAGGTAGCCGGTCCGCGATCCTCGGCGCGGCAACGTTCCAGAGGCCGGTGAGCATCACCACGGCTGCGCTCGCAGCCAGGAATGATGCCGTGACGTCGGAGGGGTAGTGGACGCCGATGTACAGCCTGGACCACGCCACGATGAGCGCCATCGCCGCGGCCGCGAAGGCCGTTACCTTGGCCCAGCGGGTCCCGCGGGCCAGGAAATACAGCGCGAAACCGAGAGCGACGGCAAAGGACACGTGGCCGCTCGGGAAGCTGTTGGAGCCGGTTTCCGGTGCCAAAGGATCGAACAGCAGCGCGGGGTTCGGCCGCTGGCGGGCCACGAGGATCTTGAAGAATTCGCTGGCCACCCAGCCGGAGACTGCCACCAGGCCGAACGCTATCGCCTTGACCAGTCCGCCGCGGAACAGCCAGATGCACAGGGCGACGGCGGCGATCAGTGCGACGCCGGCGACCGGGCCAAACACGACGTTCAGTATCATCGCGACGGCGGTCAGGGCCGCGGCGTGATGCTGGCTGAGGTCCTGATCGACCCCGAGTTCGGTGGCGCTGAAGCCCGGCGTCAGCTGAGCCGCCAGGCCGAGAGCCAGGACGGCGGCGGAGAGCAGGAGTCCCAGCAGTAACCAGTGGCGGACCTGGGGGAGGGCCAGCAGCTGCGGCCGCGCGGCGGTACGAGCTGTGTCTCGTCGCACAGCGTCTGGGCGACCTAGTGCTGTATCGCGTTCAACAGGGACGGGTCCAGTCATGGGATCCTCCGGCTCGGGACAAGGGCGCCAGGTTGGCGCCGGTTTCCACTCTTCCGCGAGGCAATTAAGAAACGCTTAAGAAGTGCCGTCCGGACGTTCCGCAGGGCTGATTACGCCGCGTAGCGCAGCAGGGTTACCCCGTTGCCGAAGGTCCGGGTCTCCAATAGCCGGAGCTGGACTGTTTTGTCCTCAGGCTTGAACAGCGGATGACCCCGTCCCACGAGAACCGGATGGACGTACAGCCAGTATTCGTCGATCAGTCCGAGCCGCCGGAAAGTGTCCGCGAGATTCGCTCCGCCAAGGGCCAGGTCGCCGCCCGGCTGCGACTTCAGCGCCAGGACTTCTTCGGCCACGACCTCCGGCACCACAGTGGTGTTCCAGCCGGCCGTCGTCAGCGTCCGGGAATACACGATCTTGGGCATCTCCCGCCAGATGTGGGCGAACTCGGCCACTGGCGCGCTGGCACCGGGGTCCGCATCCGCTGTCGGCCAGAACTCCGCCATCAGCTCGTAGGTGACGCGGCCGTCCAGGAAGGCGCCCATGGCAGCCAGCTGCTCGTTGAAGTGGCAGTGCAGTTCGTCGTCGACCATGTGCCAGCTCAGGTCCCGGTCCGGGCCCTCAAAGAACCCGTCGAGGGACACCTGCATGGCCATAATGATCTTCCGCATCGGGCGCTCCTTGCGTTTCCCCTAGCGTACGCAGGCGCGGCCGCGTTGCTACCCTCAGGAGCAGGTTCTCAGGAAGCTCGTGGCGCCGGGGCGTTCGTGGAAGGTCACCGCGTGACCCGTGTCGTCATGGAAGACGGCCGTGAAGCCTGCCACGGTGATGGTGCCCGGCTGGTAGGGGTTTGCCCAGCCTGCAGGGGGATTGCCGTGACCGTCGTCAAGTGGCTGGTCGGCAACAAAGAACGTGTGCTGCACCTGGATCTCGTAGATGCCGCAGTGCGTGAAGAGCGAGAAGGGGTTGCTCGAGGCGGCGGTGGTTGTTGGAGATGCCGAGGGGTCGTTTGTTGGCGCTGCCGGCGGGGCGCATCCGCACAACACCGCTAAGGTGGCTGCCGCGGCGGCGATGCTTCGAACTGTCATACGCCAAGGTTGTCCGGCGATAACTGCGCCGGTCAAGGACCTGCGCGGCGACTTCGGAAGATGCCTGGCGAGCTCGGTCTTATGGCGCGGCTGGCCGGGGAGCTGGAATCGAAGCGGCAGTCCCTCGCGTTGCGAAAAACGAGCCGGATGACTCCGCGGTTCACCGGTCAGCCGCCAACTGATGGTCGTCACGTTGGCACTCAGCAAACGATATTGAGGGCCTGCAGGCAGCGCATTGCCTCCGCGCGTAGCATCGAGGCGTGAGCAGCCAAAAGGGATCCCCAGCCCTGCCGTCCAAGAGGATAGGGATCATCCGGTCAGTCTTGTGGGTGGCCTTCTTCGATGTGCTCGCATGGCTGGTGGTGGCTAACTGGGGGCTGTCTTTCTGGCCCTCGGTGGCGCTATTCACCGTCTATACGGCGGGCATCGCCATTCCCCTGGCCCTGACGCTGGGCCTGTTGATTCCCTGGGGCCTTGCTGTGAGGCGTGAACGCGCCGAACTGGAGAGGAGTTCTCACCCCGGCCCGTCGGCGTGTGGCCAGCACGCCATGGAACGCGGTCACGACGAGGACAAACGTTGCAAGAACTGACGCGTTGACGACGAGCGAGAGCTCCGTTTGGTGAGGCAGGAGCATGGTTTCGTCCCACCCCGCATTGTCGGCGCGATTGATGAAGTCTGCGTCGATCGGATTCCACAGGATGGCCACGGCGCTTGTTGCCACCAAGGCGCAGAGGCTGACGACAAGTTGGACGACGGACAGTACCGATGGCCTTCCAGTTTCATTTGTCGGACGTTGGTCCGAAGCTTCCCCGTTTTGTTTCGATGGTGGCCGTTGCAGCCACTGTCATTACACTGTCCGGCGCACACAGCCCTGAGCAAAATCAGCCGGGCGGGCCGCCCCGATACGCTTCGAGTGCGTCCTCTCTGATCCACTTTCTGGTCAGGAAAGCGTCCAGAGCGCAAGAAACGGCGAAGGCCGCCCAGGAAATCCATAGAGGTGCGAGGCCGGAAAAAAACCAAGGCCATGACGGCCATCACGATGCCGGCAGAGACATAGCCATAGATTCGACGCGCAGAGGTCGCGAATCTTGCCTCTTGCGTCTCGCGAAAGTAGTTCAACATCAGTCTCCCCACGGTTCGATTCGGAGCCTACAGCACTGGTTGCGCCAAATAGCGCTATTAGATGCGCGCCAGATGCCGCTGCGATTCACAGTTCCAGCCCACAACGCCTTAGCTTGAATTGTCTTGTTGAAGGCAGAATCCTGCCGGTTGGCGGCTTTGGGCATGCCGTATGTCTGCCTTCTGCTCCAATCCGGCAGGATCTTGCCGAATTGTAGCCACTGAGGCAGGATGGGAGCCATGAACCGCCCAAGCGGCAGCATCCTGCCTCTTCCGGTGCGGGGAATACGGGAGGCGGGCGGGCTATGAGTGATGTTTTGTCAGTCGCTGCGGGCATCCGGAGCGCCCGCAAGGACGCCGGAATCACGCAGGAGGACCTGGCCCACCTGGCGGGAACGTCAGTGCGCACCGTCCGGGCCATCGAGACGGGAAGCGGCAACCCCTCGCTGCAGGCAGTCATCGCCGTCAGCAATGTCCTGGGCCTGCATCTGACGGTGCAGTGATGGGGGTCCTGGCGCCGGGAGACCTGCAGGACCTGAAGTTCGTCCGGTCCGCGGACGTATATAAGAGCGGCGTTTGGGCAGGACACCTGAGCCGGACCGATTCCGGCGCGGTGAGATTCGACTATCTCCCGGACTATCTCACGTCCGGCCAGCCTGCCGTGGCCGTCTCCCTCCCGCTGTCCGCGGCAGCGGTGGAGAGCCCTGCCGGGGCGTTGCCGGCGTTTTTCGCCGGACTCCTGCCGGAGGGGCACCGGCTCACGGTCTTGAAGAATGCGACCAAGACCAGCTTCGACGACGAACTCACCCTCCTGCTGGCCGTGGGGGCGGACGTGCCGGGGGACGTTCAGGTGGTCCCCGCGGGCGCCCCTCCGGCAGAACCGCCCAGCCTGGCAGACACGTCCCGGCCGGAGGAACTCGACTTTTCCATGCTGGCCAACACGGTGGACCTGCACGGCCTGCCGGGGGTCCAGCGGAAGACCAGCGCCTCGATGCTGACCACGCCGCTCGCCCTGCGCGGGCACCGCTACGTGCTTAAACTGGACCCGCCGGAACATCCGCATCTGGTGGTCAACGAGGCCGCTCATTTGCGTGCCGCGAAGTCGCTGAAGATCCCGGTGGCCAAGAGCCGGGTCATCGCGGACCGGAACGGACTCCCCGGTTTGCTGGTGGAACGGTTCGACCGCGTCAGGAATCCGGCCGGCGACTGGATCCGGCTTCCCCTCGAGGACGGCACCCAGGTGCTGGGGCTGCCGCCGGCGGCGAAGTACGGCGTCAGTTCGGAGGAGGTGGCAGCGGCCCTGGCCGGGATCTGCAAGGCACCGGTGGTCGCGAGCCGCAACCTCTACCTGCAGTTTGTCTTTGCCTGGCTGACCGGCAACGGTGACCTCCATGCCAAGAACCTGGCCGTCCTCGGGAACGGACCGGGACGCACAATCGCCCCGGTCTTCGACGTCCCGTGCACCCTCCTCTACGGCGACGAGACCCTCGCGCTGCCCGTCTCGGGGAAGACCAGGAACCTCAAGGCGAGGCACTGGGCAGAGTTTGCCGGCACGCTGGGCCTTCCGCCGAAAGCGGCGGCCTCGGCCAACAGGACCGCGCTCGCCGCCGCCGGCACCGTCAGGCTGGAGGACCTGCCGTTCACCGGGTCGCCGCTGCGCGGTGCGCAGCGGGAACTGGGATTTCGACGGCGGGAGCTCACCGGCTGATCGCAGCTTTTCCCACGGCCAGGCTCTTGCGCGGGGCCCGGGGAGGGGGCAGAATGCAGGGACTTTAGTGCCCCACAGCGGCCAGTCGCCGTCCGAGGGAGAAACATGCCTGCGAACGTTTTCGAACAGATACCCCGGGAAGTTCGGGATGGCTGAGCCGGCGCGCCATTACGGGTCCGGCGGGCACCGGGCCGCCGACGGGTCGAAGCCCGGGCCGTGGCCCCTCGCCTGGCGGGTGGGAAGGATCCGGCCGCAGTACCTGACGGCGGCCGCCGTCGCAGTCGCCCTGGCGGTGACCGGCAGCGTCTACGCGAGCGGCCAGGCGGGGATGCCGGGGATCCCGGATGAGCCCGCGGCTGCTGCGGCCGCTGCGGCTTCCGGTACCGCCGTTACGGCCCCGCTCACGGCGCAGGCATCGCCGGCAGTCACTGACGCCAGCCAGGCGGCCGCGCCGGACGCCGCCGAGCCGGAAACCACTGATCTGGCCCTCCCCGCGCCGACCGCGACTGCGGCCCCCTCCGTCACGACGCCCGCGAAAATAGCCGACGAGCCCGTCGCTGCCGTCACGGTCCCGACGATCACCCCCGAACTGGGCGGGCAGATCAACGCGATCATCGCGGCCAACAGCGCGTATGCACTGGGGGTGTCGTTGATCGATGTCTCGGACGGCGTGGTCCACGGCTACGGCGTCCAGGGCAATTTCGTGGCCGCCAGCACAGCCAAGATCCTCGCCGCGTCGGCCTACTACCACCTCGTGGAGACTGGGCGTGCCTCGCTTAGTGCCCCGCTGGGCGGTTCGACGGCCGGAGTCCAGATCCGCCAGATGGTCCAGCAGAGCAATAACGATTCATGGCTTCTGATCCTGAGGGCAGTCGGTCAGCGGCGGATGACGGACTACGCCGCGTCGATCGGGATCGGCTACGACTTCACGGTGAACCTGCTGACCCCGGAGGAGATGGCGCGGACCCTCTACCTGCTCTACACGGGGCAGCTGCTCAATGCGCGCAATACCGCCCAGCTGTTGTCCTACATGCAGAACACCAACTACGAGACGCTGATCCCGCCCGCGGTTCCGCCCGGCATAGGAGTTCACCACAAGTACGGGCTGCTGTTTGGAAACCTGCATGATGCCAGCGTCCTGGACAAGGACGGCCGCGCCTTCGTGTTCGTCGTGTACACGCGCGGCCGCGACTATTCGGACATGGGCCCCCGGACGGCGATCATTCAGCAGCTCACCCGGACGGTGACCGCCGCGTTGTTCTGAGCCACGATGGCTGTTAGGAACCGGCGCAGGCCCTTTCGGTGGTGCCGTAGATGTCAGGGCTGACTTTATAGCCGTGGCGGTCTTGCGCCAGCGCACGCTTGTTGACGGCGGCCAGGGCAGCCGCATCAAGCGTCGTGGTCGAGTCGAGGTTCAGGACTTCCTAGGAGATTGCCGGCGGCCCCTTCGATGGGAACCTGGCCCAGATGCTCCGGCGTGGTGATCGGCAGGACATGCTGAACACCGATCCGCTGGTGGCCCGTCTCGAAGAAGCCGCCGGTGCCCGGTGTGGATGCCTCCAGGCAGCTCAGTGGCGAAACCCATACTGAGTTGCCGGTCGTCTTGATGACTTCATCCAGCGTGACTCCCTTGGCCTGGCGCTGCGCCGGATCCACTGGGACTTGAAGTTGTTGGTCCCGCAGGCCCCAGATCGCCACGTTCGCGACGCCGGGCACGGCCAGGAGTCCGGGCTTCATGGTCCAGCGGGCCAGCCTGACATGTCGAGGGCCGACATGTCTTCGGAGGTCAGACGGATCATCATGACCCGGCTCGTCGAGGACAGCGGCTGCATCAGCGGGTGCCGCCGACACGTTGGGGAGTGCGCGTGCCTGGGTCAGCCGTTCGGAGACCAGCTGGCGAGCGCGGAAGAGGTCGGTCCCGGGCTTGAAGACCATCCGGATTGAGGAAAGGCCTGGCACGGACTTCTGGTGAGCCCGAGGGCCAGGATTCCCGCCGCCGCGGCGAGGACCAACAGACGGAACTGCAAGACCCAGCGGAGGATTGCACCCATCATGGCCGGTACCGCGCAGGCTCCCCAGGAGTGCACACATCAGGGGAATGAAAGTCGAGCCGTCGGCGTCGTCTGTATCCGGGGCCGTGGAGTGGCCCTGCCGCGAATCTGATCACCGGGAAAAGGGTTTTTGCGGCTTTTCCTGTTTGGAATACTGCCCGTTTGCTATGCACGGCGCGGCTCCTTGGTCCAAGGCCATAGCGCCCCCAGCCGTCAAGGGCAATAATGATCTTCGGGCACACAGGCGTCAATAGAAATGCAGGTGACCGCCATGAAGGCAGCCGCAGGAGACCGCATCATCATCCGTGGGACCACGGTGGAGTCCACGGACCGGCACGGTCTGATCCTTGAGGTCAAGGGGGCCGATGGGGCACCCCCGTACCATGTCAGATTCGACGACGGCCACGAGACCATCATGTTCCCCGGCGGGGATTTCGTCGTCGAACGGGCCGGGAACGGGCCGTAAAGGGGACCCGAGGAGGGCGCCGGGAACTGGGCCCGAGAACGCTCCGCCCTAGAAACCCGACGAGCTCCCGGAGCCGGAAAAGCTGCCTCCGCTGGACCCGTACCCGGTGGTGGCTCCGCCGCCGCGGGCGCTGCTGACGCTGCTGACGCCGGTGCTGAAGCCGGAATTGAAGCTCGGCACCGAGAAGAAGTAGTAGGACGGATACACCGTGCCGAGGATGCTCGGTTCGTAGGAGCGGCCGTACCTGGTCTTGGTCTCGGCCTGGGCGCTCTCCATGTCCTTGCGCATGAGTCCGGCCTCCTTCTCGTTGCGGGCGTAGGCCCCGATCACGGTTTCGGCGTGGTGCTTCAGCAGGTCGGACAGGCGGGTCCGGGCATCACGCAACCGGTCCAGCGCCGTCTCGGGCGAGATTGAGCCGTCGGCCAGTTCCGATGACCAGCGTTCGAGGTCGCTGCGGCTTTCATCGCGGAAGGACCGCAGTGCGGCCGCCGTCGCCGAGGATCCCTCGGCACGGCGCTGGCTGAGCATCTCTTCCAGGCCGTTCAGGTCTCTGCGGAACGGTGCGAGCTGGTGGTCCCAGGCGGCCGGCCAGGATGCGCCGCGGTTGAGCAGGGCATTGGTATCGGCAATCACGTCATCCAGCACGTCCAGTTCCGCCGCCGCGTCGGCGTAGTTCCGGATCAGTTTGAGGTTGGGCCGGCGGCCAAGGTCCCGGCGGCTGAGGGCATGCACCTGGTTGGAAAGCTCGGTGGCCGTGTTGTAGCGGTTCATGAAAGTGCGGTGTTTTTCCAGGACCGTGCTGCCGTACCGCGAGGATTCGGGGATGGTGCTGGCGTTGAGTTCGGTGACCTGCAGATCCATGCTGACGTTCGCGTAGCTGGCGTCGCCCCGTGCGAGTTCCTTCCGGCAGGACACCCTGGTCCGCCAGCGGACGATCAGCCATGCTGCTGCGCCGCAGGCCGCGGCGGTCACCGTCAGCCAGGCCGAGGCGACGAAAGCCGTGGACCGGTACCACGGCTGGTTGATGAGTTCGGCGCCGCGGCGGACCCCGGCAATGGTGCCGTCAGTCCACTGGGCATCGCGGAACAGTTCCTTGGAGGCATTCTGGATGTCCTCGCGCTGTTCGGGGGAGACCTTGCGGTCCTCACCCATGTACGTCCCGACATGCCGGCCGACCGGATCCAGGGCAAAAATGAACAGCCCGTCCGCCCACTTCTGCCCGTCGGGACTGATCCATTCGGGATGTTCGGCGCGGGCGAACCGCAGGACTTCCTCGTTCAGGTTGTCCGCGGCCGTGCCGTTGTACGTATAGATCGCAACCTTGGTGGGCTGATAGAACTCGGTGGCCCGTACCGCCGGCAGGAGCGTGTTTTGGTCCAGGACCCCGGCGCGGTCCTCAACCACGACGGCGGTCGGTGTCACGGCGAGCGCCGCGGCGGCTCCGCCGAGCAGGCCGACCATGAGCAGGAGCACAGCGGCGAGGGCATTGCGCATGATTCCCATTTTCCGAGCGTAGTGGGTGACCCCGGCCGCGTCGATGCAACCGCCGCGGGAACGGGACGAAAGACACCATGACGGCGCACCGGCCCCGCGTCCATACTTGCGGCATGAGTTCTCCGCCGGAAGGATCCCAGCCTGAACGACCTCCAGGAGAACCGGAACCGGAGGGAACGAAGCCCGGGCAGGCGCGCCCCGCCAGGCCCGACCGGACCCTGCTGGCCATCATGGTCGCGATCGCGGTGATTGTGATCGTTGCCCTGGCTGTCGTCCTGACCCGCGGAGAACCGGCGCCACTGGCCGAGTCGACGCCCGCGGGCGTCGTGCAGCGCTATGCCGCTGCCGTCATTGCCGGGGATGAGGCGGCCGCGTCCGCCTACTTGACCCCGGCCGCACGGAGCAAGTGCAACACCGAGGGCCGTCCGGCCGCGCAGAACCTGCGTGTCACGCTGGTCTCCACCACCGAGCGGCCGGAGTCGGCGGACGTGCGGGTGCTCATCACCGTGTCCGAGCCGGGCGGCCCGTTCGGCAGTGCTGAATACCAGGTGGAGGACGTCTTCGACCTCGTCCGGTCGGGGAACGGCTGGCAGATCGACAGCGCACCCTGGCAGCTGACGGTGTGCCCCGGGCAGGTGAAGCAATGAGCGCCCAACGGACGGTGCGCCGGCTGATCACCTACGCGCTGTTGTTCGCGCTGGTGGTGATCGCCGCCGTCGGGCTCGGCGGACTGCTGGGGCGCCTGTTCGTGACGGGAACGGAACTGGCCGTGGACGATGTCGCGGGGCTGGCGCGCTCGCTGGCCTTCGCCCTGATCGGCGGCCCGCTCGCGGCCCTCTTGTGGTGGGTGGTCTGGCGGCGGCTCGATGACCCGGAGGAACGGTCCGCCGTCGGGTGGGGCCTCTATGTGACGGGCGCCTACATGGTTGCCCTGCTGATCGCCTCCACCAATCTGATCAACACGCTCTCCTCGCTGATCGGCGGCCCGGGCCAGGAGTGGCGGCTGTCGCTGGCCACGGGCCTGGTATGGGCGGCGGTCTGGATCTGGCACCGGTGGATGTGGCGCCATCCCCGGAAGGGTCCGGCCGAGCTGGCCGATGTCCCCACGGTGCTCGGCTCGGTGCTGGGGCTCGTGCTGGGCGTCGGCGGCGCCGTCTCGGCCCTGTCCACCCTTCTGGATGCCGCCCTGCGGGGCGCCGCGGTTGAGGCATCGGTGGGCAAGCCATGGTGGGTGTCGGCGCTGCAGTCCCTGGTCTGGGCCGTCGGCGGAACCGCCGTCTGGTGGTGGCACTGGAAGCACGACGGCGGCCGGCGGCTGCGCACCGGGCTGGCCGACGTCGCACTCATCACCGTCGGGGTGCTCGGCGCCGGCATCCTCACCCTGGCCGGGTCCGGGGTGGCACTGTTTGTGGCCCTCCGCCTGCTGTTTGACCGTACCGAACCGCTGGAGCTGTTGCTGGAGCCCCTCGCTCCCGCCGTGGCCGCGGCTGCCATCGGTTGCCTCGTCTGGGTCTACCACCGCAACATTGCGAGCGGGCGCTCGGAAGCCACCCTTCAGGGCGGCAGGCTCGTGACCTCCGGCGTCGCGCTGGTCGCGGCGGCGTCGGGGATCGGCGTGATCGTCAATTCGGTCCTGGCCATGACGGCGACGCCGCTGGCCGGCACCGGGGCGCGGACCCTCCTGCTCGGGGGAATCAGCTCCCTCCTGGTCGGCGGGCCTGTCTGGTGGCTCGCGTGGCGTCCACTGGAGCCGGCGGGGACAACCGCCGCGACCGGCGCCGGACTGAACGCCCGGCGGATCTACCTGGTGGCCGTGTTCGGCCTGAGCGCCGTCGTTGCGGTGGTCACCCTGCTGGTGATCGGGTTCCGGCTGTTCGAGTTCTTCCTGAGCGATGTCAGCGGCGGAAGCCTCGTGGACCGGATCCGCGCGCCGCTGGGGCTCCTGGTCGCCACCGGGCTCGTGTTTGGCTACCACTTCGCGGTGTGGAGGCAGGACCGTGCCGTCCTCGCCGCGGCCGGTCCGGTCCGTCCGCGAACGATCGGCCACGTGATCCTGGTGGCGGGAACGGATGCCGCGCCCTTGCGCCGCGTCATCAGCGAGGTCACGGGGGCCGGGGTCACCGTCTGGACGCGGGCCGACGCCAGGGCTGCTGACCTGACCGGCGTGCCTGCACTTCCCGGCGGCCCGCCCGGGCCACTCCAGGGGGCCGGAGCGGCGCAGGAAGAAAAGTTGGCGGCGGCACTGCAAGGCGTGTCAGCGGCCAGGGTTCTGGTTGTTGCGGATCAGCACGGGCGGATCGACGTCATCCCGTTGCAAGGCTGACCGTCTGTCCTGCGTCCGGTGGGGCCGGCCACGCCCTAGGATGGCGGCATGTCTACCTTTGAAGTCACGCGCAGCGCAGCCATTCCCGCACCGGCAGAGGACATCTTTCCGCTGGTCGACAACTTCCATGAATGGACCAAGTGGTCGCCGTGGGAGTCGGTTGACCCTGCCATGGAGCGCAGCTATTCCGGCAGCGAATCCGGCGTCGGCGCCAAGTACGCCTGGAGCGGCAACCGGAAGGCCGGCTCCGGCACCATGGAAATTGTGGACGCCGCCACGCCGCGCAGCATCAAGATCCGCTTGGAGTTCACCAAGCCCTTCAAGGCCGTCAACCCCACGACGTTCACTTTCACGCCGTCAGCCAGCGGCACTCAGGTCACGTGGACCATGACCGGGGAGAACAAGGGCATCGGCAAGGTCTTCGCCCTGTTCATGAACATGGACAAGATGGTTGGCGCAGACTTCGAGAAGGGGCTCGCCGCGCTCGCCACGGCTGCCGCACAGCCAAAGGCCTGAGCAGGGAAGTCCCGCCCGGTGAGGTTGCCCCGCCGTCTGGGCAGTTCAGGACCCGGTGGTGGGGACCAGTTCGGGGTGATGGATCCGGGCAACCTCCGGGTGGGCCCGCAACCAGCCCTTGAGCACGTTGGCGCCGTAGGATGCGAGCATCGGGTTGTCCGGGTCATCGGTGATCCCCCGGGACCGGGCCGCGAGCGCAGGCGGGAGAGGCACCGGATCTATGACGGCGTCGAGCCGGGGCGACCAGAAGAACGGGACCGTGTAGCGGTCGACGCCGGGCGGGGGCGCCTCGACGCGGTGGATGGTGGCCGCCAGGTAGCCCTGGGTCGCGACTTCGAGCATTTCCCCGAGGTTGACCACCAGGGCTCCCTGAACCGGCTCCACCGGAATCCAGTTGTCGCTGCCCGGCGGGAGCACCTGCAGTCCGCCGACCCCGTCCTGAAGCAGCAAGGTGACGAATCCGTAGTCCGCATGGGCGCCGACCCCCTGGGGACCGGCATCGGCGACGACGCCGCCGACGTAGTGGACGAGCTTGGCCATCCAGGCCGGCGAGTCCCGGAACGGTTCGTCGAAGTAGTCTTCCGGCAGTTCCAGGGACACGGCGATGGCGCTCAGCAGTTCTGCTCCGATCCGTGACATGCGGTCCGCCCAGGCCATGCACACGCTCCGCAGCTCAGGCAACGTGCGGTCCGGCATCAGGTTTGGCCCCTGCACCAGCCAATACGGCTGATCCGGCGGGTAGCCCTCGACGGCGGGGCGCTCCGGTCCAAAATCGAGCTGTTCACGGGCATCCGGCCGCCCCCGGGTGACTTCGTGGCCCAACCGCGTGTAGCCGCGGAAATGCGGTGAGAGCCGGTTGTCCAGTTCCAGCCTGGACTCCAGCGGAAGCTCGAAGAACCGCCGGGTGACGTCGAAGAGTTCGTCCACCTCGCCGGGAGTGGCCCCGTAGCCCGTGAGCTGGAAGAAGCCCACCCGGTGCGAAGCATCGCGCAAGGCTTCAATAAACGCCGGGTCAAAAGTGCCGTCCCGCCCTCTGGCTGCACTGAGATCCAGCAACGGAATCGAATCCGATGGTGCGTTCATGCTTGCAAACTACCACCACGGCTTCCCCTACTGAACGGTAGGCCGATTCCGGTTGCCCGGACGCCAAGCGAATTGGCGGTGCCGGTTCCCAGCTATTGCCTAGGCTCCTCGCGGGCTTTCTTGATCGCGGTGTGTAAGAGTTCAACAACGAGGGTTGCCAATGCCACGCTGATCGAGTTAACGAGAAAGCCGGAAGCCATGCGCCGGAACGCCACGAAAGCTCAACGTCGAATCGCCGCGCGGCTGCTTGTTGCAGCAGTCCTGGTGCTGTCAGCAGCAGCGTGTCAGCCCTCGCCGCCCGGTGGCAGCCCGGGAACTGGATCCGGCACGCCTAGTGCCACGCCGAGTACCGGCGCGTCAGCCGGCACCAGCAGCCCCGGCACCACGTCCGGGGGCTCTGCCTCGGCGCAGGCCGGCTCAAAACCGGGGCACGTGTTCGTGATCAACCTCGAGAACAAGGGCTACAACAAGGTGTGGGGTGCCGGTTCTGAGGCCACCTATCTCTCCCAGACGCTCCGCAACCAGGGCGTCCTGCTGTCCGAGTACTACGGAATCGCCCACAACTCGAACCCGAACTACCTGGCCCAGATCTCCGGCCAGGCATCCAACGCCATGACCCGCGACGACTGCCCCACGTACGCCGCTTTCAAGCCAACGGGGACGGCCGCGCTGGGGCAGGTGGAGGGAACCGGCTGCGTGTATCCGGCATCGGTCCCCACGGTCGCCGGGCAGCTCAGCGCGGCCGGCAAGACGTGGAAAGGCTACATGGAGGACATGGGGACGCCGTGCCGGCATCCCCAGCTCGGCGCGAAGGACACCAGCCAGGGTGCCAAGGTGGGCGACCAGTACGCGACCCGGCATAATCCGTTCGTGTATTTCGAGTCCATCACCTCGTCCCCGGACTGCCAAAGCAACGTGGTGGACTTCAGCCAGCTTGCCGGTGACCTCCAGTCCGTGGACACCACACCGAATTTGGCCTACATCTCGCCGAATCTGTGCAACGACGGCCACGACAGCCCCTGCGTCGACGGCAGCGCCGGCGGGCTGGCCGCCGCGGACAGCTGGCTGAGCCAGCAGGTCCCGGCGATCCTGGACTCCCCGGCGTTCAAACAGGACGGGATGCTGGTCATCACCTTCGATGAAACCGAGGGAAAGACGGTAGGACCGTCAGCCCTGCTGCCGGGCGGGACGGCCGGCGGCAAGATCGGTGCGCTGGTCATCTCACCGTTCACCAAGGGCGGCACGACGTCGGACCAGGCGTACAACCACTTCAGCCTCCTGGCCAGCATCGAAGACGCCTTCTCTCTGCCGCGGCTCGGGTATGCCGGGGCGCCGGGCCTGAACAGCTTTGGCGCGGACGTCTTCAACGCCGGCTCCTGACGGCGGCACGATGCCCCGGACGCCCTGAACGCCCGGGCGGTCCGGGCAGGCGGGAACGGCCGCTACGAAGCGGCGGGTCCCGAACCGTTCCCGGACGCCTCCTGGCCGTATTCGGCCGTGATCAGGATGGGAAGGTGGTCCGAGGCGCCGCGGGGCAGTGTCTCCACGCTTTCGATCTCCAGCCCCTGGGAGGTGGCGAAGTCGAAGTGGCCCTTGAAGACCTTGTAGCGGGTGTAGGTCCGGCGGTCGCTCATCGTGAGGTCGTAGCCGGCGTCCTTCATCTGCGCTGTGAGGGATTTGGTGAAGAACGGATAGTTGAAGTCACCCACCATCAGTGACATCAGGCCGCCGCCCATGCTGAGCAGCTCGGCGTGCGCGGCATGGATCTGGTTCCGCCGCAACGAGTTCGACGCCGTCAGCGGCGCCGCGTGGAAAGAGGCGATGACGAGCTCATGGTCAGTCTCGTTGTCCGTGACGCGCGTTCCGATGAGCCGCTCATGCGCGGGGGCCAGGACACGGTCGTGGAGGGACTTCTTCAAAGCGAAGGTCTTGGTGTCGTAAGCGGTGAAGCGGTCCTTGCGGTAGTAGATCGCCAGGCCCAGCCGGTTCCCCCGGGTGGCGTCCGCCAGGTGGAGGTTGCCGATGGTGGCCGGCAGGTCCTCGGTATCGCACTCCTGGAGGCACAAAGCATCAATCTCGAAATCGCGGGCCAGATCGACCAGCTCGCCACTGGCCTTGTGCTTGCGGAGGTTGTAGCTGATGACTCGGATCAGGAGAGCACCCCTTCGGATGATAGTTGCGAACGCTGTGATCGAGTCTACCCAGTTCGGCTGGCCGAACGCTGAATATTGAGCGCATCAAGGACCCCGTGGCCTTCCGGCGCGGCGTTCGGCGATAGGGTGGTCTGGAATTCTCCGATGGAAGCTGCGAAAGGTCGACGTTGACTGCTGAATTGCCTGTTCTGGCCGAGGGTGATTTCTACTATGAGGCGCTGGGGGACGGGCGTTTCCGCTCCACGATCCACGCCCAGGGCGCCTGGAACGTCCACGAGCAGCACATGGCCCCGGCATCAGGGATCATGGCCGACTGCCTGGCCAGGCACGAGCCGCGCGAGGACATGCGCATGGCGCGTCTCAGCTACGAAATCCTCGGGCTGATCCCCGGCGGGGACTTCGAGGTGGTGACTTCCACCTTGCGTCCGGGCCGTACCATCGAGCTGGTGCAGGCCGAACTCGTCGCCGCAGGCCGCACGGCCATCCGCGCCACCGCCTGGCGGATGATCACCTCGGACACCTCCGCGATCGCGGCCTTCGAGGATCCCCGGATCCCGGCGCCGGAGGACTGCGAACCTTACGACGCCGCGGTCGTCTGGCCCGGCGGCTACATCGCCTCCCTGCACATGCGCATCGCCGAGGGCCACCGCGCGGGCTCCGGGACCGTGTGGCTCCGTACCGACTATCCGCTGACCGACCGGGCAGACAGCGGCGACCTCGCCCGGCTGATCGGCCTCGTGGATACCGCCAACGGCATTGCCGCCCGGGTTCCGCCGGGCAAGGGCAGCTACGCCTTCCCCAACCTGGACCTGCAGATCCACATGTACCGGCAGCCGGAGGGGGAGTGGCTGGGGCTGGATAACGAGGTCTCGTTCGGCACGGACGGGATCGGGCTGACCTCCACGGTGCTGCATGACCTCACCGGACCGTTCGGCCGTGCCGAACAGATCCTGACGCTGCGCAAGTCCTAGTTCGTCCGGGAGATTCCTAGTTCGTGTGAAAGACGAGCCAGCCGGCCAGCGTGGCCAGGGCCGTCAAGGCCGCACCCCAGAGGATGTCGACCACGATCAGCTGCCACGGCCAGGTCTTGAGCGTGGCGGCATTGGTCAGATCGTAAGTGGCGTAGCCAAACACGCCCAGCGCGGCACCGTAGCCGACGGCGGTGAGCCAACTGCCGCCGTCGAGCGCGGGCCGCAGGGCAAAGAACACGATCCCGGCAATGTAGATCACGTAGAACACCACCGCGTACCCTAGATTGGGCTTGTCGGCCAGCAGGTCACCAATCTGGCGGCGGTAGAACGGGTTCATCGTCTTGAGCCAGATGGCGTCGATGATGGCGAACGCGGCGGCTACGACGAGGAATTGCAGGATGACCATAAGGGAGCATAACAACATGCCGCAGGCGCCAGCCGGACCCCGGACACTGTCGGTGGTGCGGCAGGAGGAATCACTCGGCGCCGCCGCCGACCTCGACTTCGCGCTCGGGCTCCTCCAGAAGGTCAAGACTGGTGCGCTGGGTCCCACCCTCCGGCTCTACCGGCCGGTTCCCACGGTCGCCTTCGGGCAGCGCGACACGCACCTGGCCGGCTTCGAGGCGGCCGCCGCCGCCTGCCGGGAACACGGCTTCGAGCCCTTGGTCCGCAAGGCCGGCGGCCGCGCCGCCGCGTACCACCAAGGAACGCTGGTCATCGACCACCTGGAACCCGAAACGGACGCG
Organism: Arthrobacter sp. ok909; assembly: GCF_900104405.1. NCBI lineage: Bacteria > Bacillati > Actinomycetota > Actinomycetes > Micrococcales > Micrococcaceae > Arthrobacter > Arthrobacter sp. ok909. Next base: position 67,541 of record NZ_FNJS01000010.1, read on the forward strand.
ATCGCCGGGGCCAAAGGCCGGTTTTCGCTGTTTGGCGAACTGCTCGCCCGGGCGCTGCGCGACGCCGGCGTGGACGCCGGCGTCGGAGAGATCCCGGGCGAATACTGCCCCGGCGAGTTCAGCGTGCACGGCCGGGACCCGCAGGTGCCGGAACACCTCATCAAACTCGTGGGCACCGCCCAGCGGGTGGTCGCCGGCGGCTGGCTCTTCAGCTCCGTGATCGTGGTGGAGAATTCCGCCCCGATCCGCTCGGTCCTGGAGGCCAGTTACGCCGCGCTCGGCCTGGACTGGGACCCGTCGACGGCGGGCGCGGCCGATGACCTCGTGCCGGGCCTCGACGTCGACGCCGTCGAAGCCGCTGTGGTTGCCGCCTACGGCCGCTACGCCGCGCTCCGCGATGCGGAGTTCTCGAGCCTGCGCTAGGCGCGGTGCCCAGCCGGACCGGCCCCGGACCGGGGAGCAACTGGTGCGAGCAGGCCGCCCAGGTTGCGGTAATTCGCCAGCCGCAGGGGGAGTAGCTCGGCGACTCCTGCACTGGCGAGGGAACCGAGTTCATACTCGATGGCCTGCCCCAGCCGCCGGCAGAAGGCCTTCGGCTCGTCGGCGGCGTCGGGGCATTCGTCCACAATGTGCCCCACGAGTCCGTTGGCGTGCAGCGATGCCACGTTGACGCCCTGGGCTTCCGACATGGCCGGCGCGAAGCCGGTGCTCCGGTGCACGATGGCGCTGGCGCCTTCGGGCGGGAGGGGAGACAACCAGGCATGCTGGGCCGCGATGGTCCGGTCCGCGGGCAGGAGGGCCAGTGCCCCGCCGCCGGCACCCTGGCCGAGCAGGACCGACACCGTGGGGGCGTTCAGTCCGATGAGGTCATGCAGGGAACGGGCGATCTCGCCTGCCAGGCCGCCTTCCTCGGCCTCCGGGGACAGCGCCGCGCCGGCGGTGTCGATCACGGTCAGCAGGGGCAGCCCGAGTTCTTCGGCCACACGCATGCCGCTCCGGGCCTCGCGGAGGGACGCCGGGCCCATCGCCGTCTGCCGGGAAGGCCGGGGCCGGGTGCGGCCGATGACCACGCAGGATTGATGGCCGAAGCGTGCCAGCGCGAGCTGAAGGCCGGGGTCCTTTTCACCCTGGCCCGTGCCGTTGAGCGGGAGCACGTCCCGGGCGCCGTGCGCGAGCAGTTGGCGGACATCCGGCCGGCGGGGATCGCGGGAAATCCTGATCGATTCCCAGGCGCCGGCGTCGGACGGCTTCACCGACAGCGTCGCGGGAGGCGCCACCCGCGGGTGCGGGCCTGGGGTCACAATGCTCAAGGCGCGGTCGACGACGTCGGACAGTTGCCCGGGCGGGACCACCGCGTCGATCAGACCTTTGTCGAAGAGGTTTTCTGCCCTCTGGACGCCCTCCGGGAACGGTTCGCCGCGGAGGGCTTCGTACACCCGTGGCCCAAGGAAGCCAAGCAGGGCTCCGGGTTCGGCGGCCGTGATGTGGCCGAGGGATCCCCAGGACGCCATGACGCCGCCGGTGGTGGGATGCCGCAGGCAGACCAGGTAGGGCAGGCCCGCCTGCCGGTGGGCGCGGACGGCCGCGCTGATCTTCACCATGGACAGGAACGCGATGGTCCCTTCCTGCATGCGGGTGCCGCCGGACGCCGGGCCCGCGAGGAGGGGAAGCCCTTCGCGGGTGGCCCGTTCGACGGCGTTGACGATCCGTTCCGCCGCGGCGAGGCCGATGGAGCCCGCGAGGAACCGGAATTCGCTGACGATGACGGCGACCCGGCGCCCGCGGATGAGGCCCTCACCGGTGAGGACGGATTCGTCCACTCCCGTCTTGGCCCGGGCGGCGGCGAGTTCCTGCCGGTAGTCCGGCCCGGGATCGGGGTCCACGACCGGCGCGGATCGAGGACCGCGGCGAGGAGTCCGGTCGCGTCCATGTGCCGGACTTTCTGTTGGGTCAGCATGCCTGGTGACCTTCCTGTGCCGTGCCGGATTCTGTGGCCGTGCCGTTGGCCGCCGTCAGCCCGAGCCATCGCCGGATCTGCTCCCCGTCCTGGTCGAGCAGCGGCGGGGCGGTGTGCGCGGTGGGGGTGGTTTCGGCAGTGCCGGCGGGGCCGAAGAACCGCAGCGGGGGACCGGGCAGGCTCACGGTGCCGAGGATTTTGTGGTCGACGTCGATCACGAGCCCCTGCGAGCGGACCTGGTCCCATTCGTAGACCTCGTCCAGGGTGCGGACCTTGCCGGCCGGGATGCCGGCCCCGTTGAGTCTGGCGAGCAGCGGCTCTGCGTCGAAATCGGAGAATGCCCGCTCGACTTCCTCGATGACTTTCTCGCGGTTCCGCACCCGGTCGGCATTGGAGACGAACTCGGGCCGGGCGGCGTCGATCCCGAACTCGGCAGCGAACGTGCGCCAGAGTTTTTCGCTGCCCACGCTGATCTGGACCCGGCCCTGCCGGCAGTGGAACAGGCCGTAGGGGGCGATGGAGGGGTGGTGGTTGCCCTGGGCCCTGGGAACCTCGCCGGCCACGGTGGCCCTGGTGCCTTGGAAGGCGTGGACCCCGATCAGGGCCGCCAGCAGCGAGGTGCGGACGATCTGGCCCTGGCCGGTGCGTTCGCGCTGCACTGCCCGCCCGTCGTCGCTCTTCAAATCCAGGGCAATGGATTCCTTGTTGCGGTTGCAGGACAGGAAGTACGCGGCCTGGGGATCGTCCTCGGGGCCCACGAACGGCGGGCCCCAGCCGCGGGTGTCGTCTCCGGTGCCGGGGTTCTCCACCTTGATCACCCGCGCGCCGAGGTCTGCCCGCATCATCCCGGCATGCGGACCGGCAAGGGCGCGGCTCAGGTCCACCACGAGATAACCGGTCAGTGGGCCGTGGGCGCGCGGCGTGGGTTCAGAAGTCATGAGGTGGGCTCCGGATCTGGCGATAATTGGATTACTGGCTTAGTGGCCTAGCCTCCTAGACACTAGGTGTCTTTGTCAATAGTTCTCCGGTAGTCTTAGAAGTCAGGACAGGCTGGAAGGACGCGCATGGCAAAGCAGGCAGCAACGCATCAGATTTCCCGCGTTTCGCGGCCGCGGCTCTACGAACAGCTGGTGGAGCAGATCATGGATTTCATCGAGGCCGCCCAGCTGTGTCCTGGCGACACGCTGCCTGCTGAGCGGGACCTTGCCGAGCGGCTGGGGGTTTCGCGGGCAACGCTGGCGCAGGCCCTGGTGGCCCTGGAAGTGCTCGGCGTGATCGACGTCCAGCACGGCACAGGTGCAGTGCTGGTCTACCGGCCCAACGTTCCTTCGGTGATCAAGGGCGTCCGCGAGCACCGCGGCCGGCTGCCCGAGATCGTTGAGGCGCGCAGCACGCTCGAGGTCAAGCTGGCCGAGCTGGCCGCGGCACGGCGCACCGGGCAGGATATGAAGGCCATCGATCAGGCCCTCGAGGCCATGGCGGAAGAAGTCGCCACCGGAGACCGCGGTGCACGAGGCGACGAGCTCTTTCACCAGGCGGTGACCGCCGCCGCCCATTCGGCCGTGCTGGCCCAGTTGATGACGTTCATCGCCGGAATGGTCCTGGAAACGCGCCTCGAATCGCTTGGACAGCCCGGCCGTCCGGAGCAGTCGCTCGCCTCCCACCGCAAAATCGCCGATGCGATCAGGTCTCAGGATTCGGCTGCCGCCGCGGCGGCAATGCTGGAGCACATTGACCTTGTCTCCGATGTGGCCCTGCTGAAAAACGGCTGAACCGGTATGACTGCGGACCATTCTTTCGTACCGCCGTGCGGTCCCGTCACCGGATGGCGCGACGGCGCCGTCGTGCGTGCCACCGGCATTCCATACGCCACCGCGGGCCGTTTTCAGCCGCCGGCGCCGGCCTCCGACTGGACGGACGTGCTCACGGCAACGTCCCTCTCCCCGGCGTGCCCGCAGGCCCCGGTCCCCTTCCTGGACGACGTGCTGGGCACCCGCTACGGCGAACTCCCCGGCGACGAGCATTGCCAGCATCTGTCGATCACCCTGCCCGCCGACGTCGAGGACGGCGAACGGCTGCCGGTCATGGTGTGGCTGCACGGAGGGTCCTACACGTCCGGCTCGGGGGACCTGGCGATTTTCGACCCGGCCGTGCTGGTTGCCGAAACCCGCGTCATCGTCGTCTCGGTGACCTACCGGCTGGGCATCTTCGGATATCTGTCCACCAGCACCGGCCGGCCCGCCAACCTGGGCCTGCTGGACCAGATCGAGGCGTTCCGCTGGGTGCAGCGCAACATCGCATCCTTTGGTGGCGATCCGGGCAGGGTCACCGCTTTCGGGCAGTCGGCCGGCGGCGACGCCGTCGCGCACCTCATGGCGACGCCGGACGCGGCGTCCCTCTTCCAGCGGGCCATCATCCAAAGCGCACCCTTGGGGATTACCCGCGGGCGGGAAAAGATGAGCGCCGCCATGGGCGCCGCCGCGGAAGCCGTCACCGACGCCACCCCGGCGATGGAGGTCGTCGCCCTCGAGGAGGACGTGGCCCGGGCTGCCAGCAAATTCGGGCTCATGGCTGCCATGCCGTTCGGAACCCAGTACGGGCACGCGCCCCTGCCGAAGGAATCCGAGGTTGACCAGGCCTGGAATGCTGCCGCGCCGGGGATCGACATCCTCATTGGCCACACGGCGGAGGAGGCCCGGCTGTTCCTGCCCCAAAGCCCCCGCCTCAGCCGGGTGGCGCGGATTCCCGTCGTCGGCAGCGCCGTGCTCAAGGCCGTCACCTGGGTGGTCACCGAAGTGGTGTACGGCAAGTCAGCCAGACAGTTTGCCAGACGGCATGTGCGCGCGGGCGGACGGGCCCACAGCTACGTGCTGTCCTGGCGGGCACCCGGCAACATTTACGGCGCCGCACACACGGTTGACCTGCCGCTGCTGTTCGGCCACCAGCGGACGTGGGAGTCCGCCGGACTCCTTGCCGGTGCGACCTGGGACGAGGTCAACGCCCATGGCCGGGCGATGCGGGCACTCTGGGCAAAATTCGCGTACGGGGAGAGCCTGGGGACCCGGGGCGAGATTCCCGGCTCGCTCCGGTACCGCGCGGTCTGAACGTAGGCCCGGGCGTTGACGCCGCCGGGCCTGTTCAGCCGTCGATGCCCGTGCTGAGGCTGAGCTCGCGCCATTGGTCCAGCTGCGTGCGCTGTGCGTCGGCGACGGCGGCAAAGGCGTCGAAAGCGTCTTTGCCGAGCACCATGAGCGAGGGTGGGTTGGCGCTGTCGACAACTGCCAGGATGGCTTCTGCGGCCTTGGCCGGGTCGCCCGGCTGAGTGCCGTGGACCGTGTCGTTCTCCTTGCGTCGCTTCCCGGCCGTCTGCGCATAGTCCGGAATCGCCGTCGCCGACTGGGTGAGTGAGCGGCCGGCGAAGTCGGTCCGGAACGCACCGGGCTCGATCACGGTGACCTTGATGCCGAGGGGCTGCAGTTCCTTGTGGAGGGACCCGGACAGGCCCTCCAGGGCCGCCTTGGTTGCCGAGTAGTAGCCGGACCCGGCCGGTGAGATGCGTGCTCCAATGGAGGAGATGTTCAGGATGTTCCCTGCCCTCCTCGCGCGCATGTCCGGGAGGACCGCTTTGATCATGTCGACGGCGCCGAAGACGTTCGTGTTGAATAACTGCCGGATGTCGGCGTCGTCCGCTTCCTCCACCGCGGCGCGGTAGCCGTAGCCGGCGTTGTTGACCAGCACGTCGATGCCGCCGAAGCGCGTCCGGGCCTGCTCAACCACCTGGCTGATCTGTGCCTTGTCGGTGACGTCGAGGGGGAGGGCCAGTGCGGTGCCCGGGTATTCGGCCGCGATGTCCTCCAGGGTGGCGGCGTTTCGTGCCGTGACGACGGCGTTGTGGCCGTGCGCGAGCACTGCTTGAGCGAGGGCCCGGCCAAGTCCGGTCGAGCATCCTGTGATGAGCCATGTAGACATCGGGACTTCCTTTCATGTCTCCGGAACCGGAGCTTGGAGACGGTCCGCGTGGGGCCGCCAGGGTTTCCTCTACAGAAAACCGCAGAATCGGCATGTTTGGGAGTGGCTGTTGATACAGGTAGTGACAGGCCCCCTCCGGACCGGCCGACCCGGGTGGAAGCGCACCTATGTCAGGGCGTTGCTTGGCCGGATGGAGCAGGATGGTCAGCCCCGACCTGCGGCCGCGTCGCGTCCTGCCTGAGTGCTGGCGAAAATGTCCGGTTTCGGGACGGGCGTGCCGTGTTCAACAGCGTCGATCCACTCACCGGTGGTCAGGACAGAGGCGAAGCGCGACTGCAGGACCATGAGCACGGCGGTGTGCAGCTTTTCGGCGCCCAGTGATCCCGCGTGGTTGGACATGGCTAGAGTTCCTGTGGCGTCGGAGAGGAACTCGACCTTCAGTCCACGGTGTGCCGCGTCCCGGGCGGTTGATTCGTCGCAGTTCTGCGTCATGTACCCGGCGATCACGACTGTGTCGATGTCACGCTCAGCGAGCCATTCCGCGAGATCTGTGCCGGCGAAGCAGGAGGGAAGGGTCTTTTCGATCAGGTGGTCATGGCTACGGTTGCTGACGACGGGATGCAAGGCGAATCCGTGGCTGCCGCGGGCGAAAATGGGCGATGTTTCCGGCGCAGTTTGCTGGACCGCAATGACAGGAATGCCCGCTTCCGTAGCGGCGTCCATGGCTTTGCCGATGTTGGCGAGGCTCACTTCCGGGTCGGGGAAACCGATCGGCAGATTTCCGGAGATGTATTCGTTCTGCACGTCGATGACGAGAAGGGCGCGGTTCACTTGGGCTCCTTGAATATGCGTGGCCGAGCGGGCGAGAGGCATCCCGGCGTTGCGATCCTAACCTCTTTCCGTGCGGGAGAGTCCCTCCCGCGCGCGCCGCACGGCCCCGGTGACCTCAGTTGGTAGATTCGCGAGCATGACCACTCCGGATACCAGCGTCAGGGCCGCGACCGAAGACGACGCCGCACGGCTGGCAGAGATTCACGTTGCGGCCTGGCGGGCCACGTACCGTGGCGTCATGACCGATCAGTATCTTGACGGCCTCGACGTCGGACGTGCGGCGTCTGTGTGGCGCCGCAATATCCTCGAGCCCCGCGAGGGGACCAAGCACCTCGTTGTCCAAAGCGGCCATGAGGTGACGGGATTCGCCATTCTCGGTCCCGGCCATCAGCTTTTACAACAACCGTCGCTGGTTCCACGACGGAGCGACCCTGGAGGACGCCAGATTCGATCCTCCCGTGTCAGAGAACCGGCACAGCCGGACCCTCCCTCGGGTGAGGTAACCGGCTCATTCAGACGTGGCAGACTTCGGCAACGATCAGGGCACGAATCCGGCACAACCGTGTCCCCGGGCTGTTGTTCCGCCGACAATGACCGCATGGCATTCTGTCTGAAGTACCGTGGCCGGCGGTTCACGACCGCTGCGCTGATGGGTGCCCTGTTGCTGCTTGCCCCGATTTCGGGTTGCTCTTCGTCGGCAGTTCTCCTACACATTTGTCGTACCTCTTCGGGCGGTGGCCGGAGATGCGGTGGTCACCGCCGTGCCGTACAACATTGACTGGCGATGACACCGGTAGGCACAACCGCGTGGCGGGCTCAGGGGATGTCCTTCTGGAGCGGGTGTCGTGCGTGATTCCGATGAAGCCCCTGGCTATTAGGCGTTAAGAGCCGTGCCGCGGGGAAGGCACTTTTTGGGAGCTTCAGGACCCGTGGCGTATGTTCTGCGCCCTGAACGTCGAGTAAGCTCGCCGTCATCAGCTGCAGCATGTGGGGACCTGTCCCACGGGACCCACATCTTGGAGTTGGGCCTCGACCACGGCCGTCTCAATTTTCGCCTCGTCGGAGACGACGCGGACACGCAGAAGCTGGAATCGGAAGGCGCCGCCAGGATTCACCAGAACATCTACCGCTAGCCGGCCAAGGCCAAGGCCAAGGCCAAGGCCAACGCCGGGGCCGCAGCCAACGCCGGGTCAGTCGGCCCTACCGGACCGTGCCGCCGCCGGTGGCCCGGCCAGGGCGCGGACGCCGTCGACGTCCACCCGGAGGTGGGAGGGGCCGCGCAGGAACGGGCTCGGCCGGTACGGGGGCGGGTCGGAGACCAGCCGCGGGTTCTCCAGCCTGGTGGCGAAGGCGGTGAGGGCGATTTGCGCTTCCAGCCGGGCCAGAGGCGCCCCGAAGCAGAGATGGACGCCGCCGCCAAAGCCGAGGTGTTGGTTGTTGCGCCGGTCTGGGATGAAGAGGCCGGGATCAGCCACGTGGGCGGGGTCCCGGTTGCCCGCGGCCAGGACCAGGGTGAGGGAAGCACCGGCCGGGATGGTGGTGCCGGCGATGTCGATGTCATCCAGGGCGGTTCTGAACGGGACGAAATGTACGGGCGGCTCGTAGCGAAGCAGCTCCTCGACCATGGGGATGGCCAGGCCGGGATCATCGCCCAACCTTTGGAGCTCGGCCGGGTGGCGCAGCAAGGTCAGGGCGCCGTTGGAGATGAGGTTCACGGTGGTTTCATGGCCGGCGATGAGCAGGAGAAGCCCGGTGCCCACCAGTTGTTCGTCCGGCATGCGGCCTTCCGGGCCGTCATCGGTGACCATAGCTGACAGCAGGTCAGTCCCCGGAGCGCGCCGGTGGGCGTCGACCAGCTCCTGCATGAAAGCCCGCAGTTCCTTGCCGGCCTCAATCCGCTTCTTTTGCTGTGTTTCGGGATCGAGGCCGGGATCCGTGGATTGCAGGGCAACGTCCACCCAGACCCGGAAGCGCTGTTCGTCCCCCGGAGGCACTCCAAGAAGTTCGCAGATCACCGTGACGGGCAGGGGATACGCGAGGTCATCGACGACGTCGATCCGGCTTCGGGCCGCCATGTTGTCGATGAGGTCGGTGACAATTTCCGTCATCCTTGCCTCCATCCCCGCGACCCTGCCCGGCGTGGTGGGCGATCCGAAATGCCGCATGGTGATCCGCCGGAACTTGTCGTGATCAGGAGGATCCATGCTCAGGAACGTTGGAGTCATGCCCGGCCCGTCCCCTTCCTCGTCCTCACCGGCGGCGGCGCGCATCGCAGCGGCCGCCGGGTTGCGCTCAATGTCGGAACTGACCCGCGGATCGTGCAGCAGGGCGGCGATCTCCGCGTAGGTGCTCACGAGGTAGCTTCCGTCCGGAAGCCGTGTCACCGGGGTCTTGCGGAGCTCGTCGTAGAAGGGGTACGGGTTGGCCCGGTTGGAGTAGTCGAGGATCTGCTCCCATGTGCTGGGCTGGGACAAGGCGAAGGCTCCTTGGGTCGTGGGGCCGGTGGTTGCCGGTCTCCGGGGCGGCGGTCTACGGGACGCGGCGGTCAGTCAGCCTGGCGCGTCGCTCATTGGGATAGTGGCCTGTTACGACGACGGTCGCGTCCTGGGTGGGGTTGGCGGCGGCCGGGAATCCGGCCGGCACCGGCCGGGCTTCGGCGGGTTCGTCAACATGGTGGAACGCGGGCGGGAACGGCGCCGCCTGCTCGATCAGCGGTTCGTAGAATTCCAGCCATTTGTTCTGGTTGAACGCCACCGCGGCCACGATGCGTCCCTTGTAGCCGTAGACGGCCAGGAACCGCCGCAACGCGACCGATCCTTGCACGATGGCGACCTCATCCGCGACCGAAGGCACGCCCACGCTCTTGATTTCGGTGCCGAACTGGACGGACCAGAATTTCGGCACGGCAAGGTGCGGCCAGCGTTCGGTCTCACCGCTGACCATATTGTGTGCTGCAACCTCGGCCTGGGAGATCGCGTTGCCCCAGTGCTCGACGGCGAGGAACTGGTAGCCGAACATCGGCTGCGGGGCGCGGGACGCGTCGCCGGCGACGAAGACATCGTCAGTGACCAGCCCGTTGACATCGAAAGCGCGGCAGCCGGCGTCGCACGCGACGCCCCACGGGCCGCTCGCCAACCCAGAACCGGCGAGCCATTCGGCGTTACGGACGGCCCCGAGCGCGGTGACGGCCACGTCCACGTCCAGCGTTGTGCCGTCGGACAGGTGGGCGCGGCACAGCTGTCCGGTCGCGTCGCCTTCGAGCGAAACCACCCTGACGCCGCAGCGCAGATCCACGCCGTTCTCTTCCTGCAGTTCTCCGGCGATTGCGCCGATCACACCGCCGAGCGCCGCGCCGAGCGGTGCCGGACCCGCCTCCGCCACAGTGACCGGCAGGCCGAGTTCGCGGCACACCGAAGCGACTTCGCAACCGATGAACCCGGCGCCAATGACCAGGACCCGACGAGGGCGGCCGGCCAGGAGCTTCCGAAGCGTGGCCGCATCCTCCCGGGTTCGCAAGGTCAGGACTCCTGCCAGCGCCGCCTCCGCTGCGTTGGGCCAGGACCGGGCCCGCACCCCGGTGGCGATCAACAGCTTGTCGAACCCGATCCGGCTACCGTCGGCGAGCTGTACCTGTCGTGCGGCCAGATCCAGTCCTGTGGCCGCGACGCCCAGACGCCAGTCGACGTCGAGGGGCCGGCGGCGTGGCAGCGACGTGTCTTCGGACCGTACCGCACCGGCCAGGACCTGTTTCGACAGCGGCGGCCGGTCATACGGCTCGTGTGTTTCCTCGCCGATCAGGGTCAGCGAGCCTGTGAACCCCTCCTCGCGCAGCCGTTCCGCTGCACGCAGGCCGGTCAGTGACGCGCCTACGACGACGATCCTTCCGGATCGTTTGAACGTGCCCCCGTTGCTTCCGATAGCGGCTGCCGTACCTGGGGTTTCTGCCGGAGGTTGCGAACTCGCCGGCTCCTCAAGCTGGTCGAGCCGGATGGCCTGTACGGGGCAGGCGGCCGCGGCCCGCCGGATCCGTGTTCGCTGTTCCTCGTCAGGGGCGGGGTCGTACGTGAGTGCCTCGTCCCCCTGGATCGTGAAGACGTCCGGGGCGAGGAAGGCGCACTGCGCGTAACCCTGGCATTTAGTGAGATCGACGACGAGTCTCATGCCGAACTTCTCCCTGTTTCGTCAAGCCAATCGAGTCTAAGCCTCGCGAGCCGGCCGCGGAAGAGGCCTGCGGCCGGCAGCGGCGAGGCCCTGGCCTGCCTTATTCGTAGCGGAGGGCATCGATCGGGTTTTGCCGCGCTGCCCGCCACGCCGGGAGGGTTCCGGCGATGAAGGCGATGGCCATCACCAGGAGGATGACGCCGGCAACGGAGCCGGGAGCGAAGGCGAGGATGTGGAGCCCCTCCAGATCGCTGAGGGGCCCGCGGGCCAAGGCGCCGCTCACTGCGGTGCCGAGCCCGATTGCGGCAGCGGAGCCGATGGCGCTTCCGAGGAAGCCGATAAATGCCGCTTCGGTGCTGAAGAGCGCGAAGACGGATCCACTGCCCATGCCCATGGCTTTCATGAGGCCGATTTCCCGGGTGCGTTCCTGCACGGACATCAGCAGGGTGTTCACGATCCCGAAGCCTGCGGCCACCAGGGCGATGACGGCGAAGGCGTCCAGGACGCCGATGATCCCGTTGATGACGGTTTTGACCGTGCCGATCCGGTCATCGAGGGTCTGGGCGGTGTAGCCGGCTGCGGCGAGCTTGCCCTTCATGTCGTTGACCTGGGCGGCGGAGGACGGTGCGAAACTGGCTGTCACGTTCGCCCAGACGGACTTTGACGCGGCCGGTGCGCCGGTCCCCTGGGCATCGGCGAGGGCTGTTGAGAGGGCCTTGTTGATGAAAGCGCCGCCGCCGCCGAGCAGGGCGCTCTGTTCAATGCCGGTGATGCGGGCGGTGATAGGGTGCATGGTTCCGGTCGCGTCGGTGATGCCGATCGTGGCGTCCTGACCCACGGCCTGGTTATTGTCTGCGAAGCCGAGCGGGGCCACGTAGCTGGAGGGAAGGATCAGCTGCGGCTGGGCTGCGGAATCGTCCAGGGCAGCGCCCGCCGCGAGCTGCGGCTGCGCCCCGGCAAGGGGGCTGACCGACAGCTGGTACCTGTCGTGGTCGTTCCATTGGATGAAGTCCGGGCTGAGCCGGGTCACCGGGGTGACGCCGGTGATACCCGGGATGGCGCCGATCGCGTCCAGATCGGCCTGGCCGAGGGCCAGCTGAGTGGAACCCGGCCGTCCGCCGGCCGCAAGGACTTTCGTAGTGGCGTCGTATTTCTTCGGTCCGGAGGCAGGATTGCCGCTCGTGTCAGTTTTACCGACCGTGAAGGAATTGCTGGAGCCGACGGCGGCGATCTGGCTGTCGATGTAATTGGAGATGCCGGTGCCAAGGCCGTTGGTAATGGTCAGGGTAAAGGCTCCGACGAAGATCGCCAGGATGGTCAGCAGCGTGCGCAACTTGCTGCGGAAGCTGTTCGCCATGGCGGTCTTCAGGATTTCGAGCGGGTTCATGCCGCGTGCTCCTCGTCGGTGTTGATCAGCAGGCCGTCACGGATATAGAGACGGCGGTTGAAGCGGGCGGCAAGGTCGTGGTCGTGGGTGACGGTGATCAGGGTGATGCCGTGGTTGGAATTGAGGTCGAACAGGATGTCCTCGACGATGCGCCCGGTGGCCGTGTCCAGGTTCCCGGTGGGCTCGTCCGCGAACAGGACCTGGGGACTGTTGATCAGGGCCCGGGCGATGACGACCCGCTGTTTCTGGCCGCCGGAGAGGTTGCCGGCTTTGTTGCTGGCCTTGTCGGCCAGTTCGAGCTGTTCCAGGACGGCCATCCCGCGGGCGCGTCGTTCACGGCTGCCGACGCCGGCGATCTTGAGGGGGAGGACGACGTTCTCCAGCACGGTGGAACCGGGGTTGAGGAAGAACTGCTGGAACACGAAGCCGAACATGGTGTTCCGCAGCGCGTTGAGCCGCCGGCCGCTCAGGGTCTTCGCGTCAGTCCCGTCGACGTGGACCTGCCCGCCGCCGGGGGTGTCCAGGAGCGCGAGGATGTGCATCAGCGTTGATTTTCCGGAGCCGCTCTTTCCCACGATCGCCACGGAATCTCCGCGGCCGATCTCCAGGGAGACGCCTTTGAGGGCGTCGAAGCGGTCGGGCCCGCGACCGTAGGTCTTGGTGAGGTCTTGGGCGGCCAGAATTGGCACAGACATGGGGTTCCAATCAGGAGGTGGGACTAGATAAAGGTCAGGGGAGGAGGGTTAGGCGGTGTCGGGCCGTCGGCCGCCCGGCACGCGAGCTCAGAAGCCCAGCGGACTGAGGGCGGTAGCGGCCCTCATGACGGGGCCAGGCCGAATCGCTGGAAGAGCAGCGGCAGACCGGACTTGAGGCCGTAGCTCACAGCGTCCCCGCGGTGTCCGATTCCGGGCCCGACGAACCGGCGCGTTGTCATGCCGGCGGCCTTCGCGTACTTCTCGGCCGCGGCGCTCTGGGGCCCGTATTGCGGGTCAAGGGCGCCGTTAGTGAAAATGGCGAGCTCATCGGCGTACTTGTGGGCTTTGAGGATCGTTGCGGGCTTCTCCGCAGTGAACGCGGCCTGGCTCCCGCCGAAAATGGTTTTCACGGTATTGGCCGCGGTGCCGTCCACAGGTTCCAGCTCTCCGGAGATGTCCAGCAGCGAGCCGAAAATCTCCGGTCGCTTGGCCGCGAACGAGAGCGCGCATTCCCCGCCGTTGGAATATCCAGCCACGGCCCACTGGGTCCGGTCGGTCGCCACGTTGAGGTTCTTGCGGATGTAGTTGACGACGTCGGTAGTGACATAGGTGTAGACGTTGCCTTTGGCGGAGTCGACGCAGACAGGATTCTTGTAGGGATCGCCCAGCTGATCCACCGTGAGGAGCAGCGGGGCCAGTCCGTGGTTTTGCTGTGCCAGGGCATCGAGTTCCTCGACGGCGGATTTGCTCTGTTCGGGGCCTCCGGGCTGTCCCATCATCATGATGACGATCGGCAGGGACGGCGGGTTATCCACCAGGGCGGCGGGCGGCAGGTAGAGGAAGGCGTCCCGGGCGTGGAATCCGGAGGCATCGGCCGGAATCGTGACTGACCCGCTGCGTCCGACCGCCGGCATCCCCGCAGGTGCCTTCCAGCTTTGCCAGAGGGCTGACCCGGCTCCCGGCTGTTGTGCCGTATTCAGTTTGGGCAGGGTCAGATGCTTGGCCTGGTTCATGCCCACCATGGCTCCCAATGTCGGGTTCAGTCCGTATCCGGCGTTGATCCCGAGCGCTGCTGTCGCAACGAACAACAGGCAGGCGAGGACGGCGACCGCCTTCCGCCACCAGCGGGACCGCCACAGGCTCGCACTAGCCAGGCCGAGCCCCGCGAACGCGACAATCACCCAGGTGCGGGTGTCCGTGTCCAGCGGCAAACCGAAGACGTTCAGCACCACTTCGGAGACAAACAGTGTCAGTGCTCCGGTGAGGGCGCCGGCGGCCGCGGCTACGGCCGCTGTGACGAGCCACCTCCGCCGTCCGGGCAGTCTTGCTTCGGCCGACGCCGGGTCACTGACCTCCCCGGCTGATGGCCCCGTCTGGCGGGCCCGGCGCGGCAGGAGCCCGGCGCGCAGGAACAGGAAGAGGACCGCGAGGGCGGAAACGGCATAGAAGGAATAGAGCAACGCCGCATCGATGACACTGACATTGAGGAGCTGCTCCATCGTGTTTCCTCCTGTCCGCGATTGGGGTTACGGCCGGCGGTCCACCAAGGCCGGACGCTGCTCCGCACAGGGAATGCAAGCGCCTTCAGGGGCTTTTATAGCACGCCAGCCGTGGGCGAAGCTGGGAGTTTGAGGGGTGCTAGCATCGTTCCGGCCCTGGGCCGCCGTCGATGAACGATCAGGGGAACAGCCTTTTGCGGGCTCGGACGTAAGTGGTCAAATGGAAGCGACAGGATGGGCCTGCCTTGAGTGTCCCGAAATCCTGAAAGGATCCCCAGTGCCAGAATCGCCGCCCCTCGCCGGGCACAGGCGGACCCGTCGCCGCAGGTCAGCGAGCTGGCTGCTCTCGGTGTTGCGAGGGGCTCCCGTCACACTGGCGTTTGTCGCCGTCTTCTGGATCCTGGGTCTTCTTTCCTCGAGCATCGTCTCCGGCCCTGCACTGCACTGGAGGGCCAATGTGGCGGCAACGGCGCAGTCGTTTCCGAACCATTGGTGGACGCCTCTGACCGCCGCGTTCTGGGCCCGGGACCTGCTCGGCTATGTGGTGGGAACGGTGCTGGTGCTGTTGGCCTGCATACCGTTGGAACGGCAGCTGGGCAGCAGGAAATTCGCACTGGCGGCGGTTGCGACCCAGATTGCGGGGCTCATGGCGGCCGCAGGATTTTGGGCGGGCACCCGTGCCCTGACGGGGAACTGGGCCCGGGAAGTGGGCGGAACGTTTTTTCTTGGCCCGAGCGCTTTCATCTGCGGGACCGCCATGGCCGCCACGGCTTCCATGGGCACCTTGTGGCGGCGGCGGATCCGCCTGGGACTCTTTGGGCTCCTGATTCTTCTCGCCCTCTACAACGGGGGGTTCGCCGATCTGGCGCGACTTGGAGCCGGTGCTGCGGGCGCGCTCCTGGGCCCGGTCCTTCTGGGCCGCCGCCCCCGGCTGGTACGCCCGGTGAGTTCAAGGCATGAGGGGAGGATCCTCATAGCCCTCCTCGTGGCAGTCTCGGCCGTCGGACCGGTCGTTGCGGGCCTGGCCCCCCACGCTGTCGGGCCGCTCTCGGTTTTGCGCTTCCTCTTCACGGACATCCGGCCCGTGGACCCCCAGACACTGCAGAACATCTGCGCAGTCCCGGCCCAGCACCGGGACTGTGAGGCCGCGCACCTGCAACTGAGGGCAGGGGCGGGCGCAATCTTCATGGCGATTGTTCCGTCCTTTCTTCTGCTGCTGCTCTCTGAGGGCCTCCGACGCGGACGGCGCTTCGCCTGGGCCGGTGTGCTGGTGGTCCAGGCCGCGCTATCACTGCTGGCCCTCATTACGTTGGTGGGGGTGCTCCTGGCAGCAGGGCCGGACACGGTCGCGGGGGCATTGGTGGATGCGAGCCAGCCGGGCCACAGCACCCAACCGCTGGCACTTGTGGTCCCGCTTCTTGTCCCCGTCATGATTTTCGGTGTGGTCTTGGCCTGCCGGAAGTTGTTTCCTATCGCCGCACCCCCCGGGACGTACACCCGGCTCGCCCTGCAGGTCCTGGCCCTGGCCGGCGTCCTGGGCGTTATCTATGTCGCGGCCGGGCTGGTCCTCGCAGCGGATTTCACCCCCGTCCCCGGACTCGCCGATCTGGTGGCCGACGTCCCCGACAGATTCCTGCCGCTGGGCTTCACGGTGGACGTTCCACCTGCCTTCTTCCCGGAGAGCACCTTGGCAGTTCTGCTCTACGAGGGAGTCGGCATTGTCTTCTGGGCCATCACGGGCGTGCTGGTCCTTAAGTCCTTTGTCCGTCCGACCCACCCCCGGCACGGCGATGACAAAGACAAAGCGTTGGCGATTCTCACATCACAGGAAGGCAGTTCAATGTCCTGGATGACCACGTGGGCCGGGAACGCCTACTGGTTCTCCCACACGGGTCAGAGCTTCATTGCCTACCGCGTCATCGCGGGGATCGCCCTGACGGCCGGCGGCCCCGTCGGACCCAAGAACCTGACCCCGGCGGTAGTGGAGGAGTTCTACGGCTATTGCCGGACCAATGGGTGGACGCCCTGCTTTTACTCCGTTGCTGCGGAGGTCCGGGATGCCGCATCCGGCCTCGGCTGGGATTCCGTCCAGGTCGCCCAGGAAACCGTCCTGCCCCTGGACACCCTGTCGTTCAAAGGGAAGAGATTCCAGGACATACGCACGGCCTTGAACAACGCGGCCAAGGCCGGAATCCATGCAGAATGGGTTCGCTATCCCACGGCCGGCCTGGGCATCCAGACCCAGATCCTGGCCATCTCCGAAGAATGGGTCGCGGACCGCAAAATGCCCGAAATGGGGTTCACCCTTGGCGGGCTCGACGAACTCAACGACCCTGAAGTTCGCTGCCTGCTCGCCATTGACGCCCACCAACAGGTCCACGCGGTCACCTCCTGGCTTCCGGTCTACCGCAACGGACGGATCGTCGGCTGGACCCTTGATTTCATGAGGAGGCGCAGCACCGGCTTCCGGCCGGCTATCGAGTTCCTCATAGCCTCCGCAGCAACGACCCTCAAGGATGAGAACTGCGAATTCATCAGCCTCTCGGGGGCGCCACTGGCCCGGGTGTCTCCCACCCTCCACCCGGACGGGACGCCGGATCGTCCGCCTGCGACCGCCGGCCTGGACCGGCTCTTGGATCGTCTGGGATCCGCCCTTGAACCCGTCTACGGCTTCCGGTCCCTTTTGGCTTTCAAGAGCAAGTTTCATCCCCGCTATGTCCCTCTCTACATGGTCTATCCGGACTCGGCAGCCCTGCCCGGCATCGCCAATGCCCTCACCCGCGCCTACCTGCCGGACCTGTCCCTGGGGGAGGGGTTCCGGCTCCTGCGCAGCATAATTAGCGAACGGGTCGGGACGGTTGGGCATCCTGGTCGTCGGCCGCAATGAGGACGGACGACCTTGGGGTCTTTAGTCTCT
This sequence comes from Arthrobacter sp. ok909, assembly GCF_900104405.1. Lineage (NCBI taxonomy): Bacteria > Bacillati > Actinomycetota > Actinomycetes > Micrococcales > Micrococcaceae > Arthrobacter > Arthrobacter sp. ok909. The sequence continues at coordinate 84,957 of NZ_FNJS01000010.1, forward strand.
GCCTTCGTGCCAGGAGCGAGGGGATGATGTGAGGACCTGCTCAGGAATGTGGCTCTGCGGACCCGGAAGGCGGCCCTGAGGAATTCCCGGGAGACGAGATGGCGCGATTGAGTATTCTGGACCGTTTCAGGCCTGTAGGTACCCCGGGAGCTGCCGGGCCGGCCGGGGTGCCGGCTGCAGACGACCAAGGGCGGGCTGCAGAACTGGCACCTGTGTTCGCTGCACTCGCCGGCGACGTAGCAGCATGCGAGGCGCTCGTTGCGGAGGCACGCCTCAGCGCGGAAGGAGACGTGGCCCGGGCCCGCGCCGAAGCGGCAGCAATCGTGGCCCGGGCCCGGCTTGACGCCGAGGCGGCACGCGTCAGGGCCGCCGCCCGGATCGAACAGGATGCGTCGGAGCGGGACGCGCAGCTGCTGGAACAGGCACGCCAAGAGGCTGCAACACTGGAAAAGACCGGCCTGGCGCGCATTCCCGCCGTCGTCGGCGAGGTCATCGACAACCTGCTGACTCCACAGAGCGCCGAGCAGTCATGAAAGCCGACTGGGTCGCGGCCTCTGTGCGTGCCCGGTCCATGGCGCAGCGGCGCGCCGGTGCCGGGACCAGCCGGGCGATGGCCACCCAGCCGACGCTGGACAGTGCCGTGGCCCTCCTGCGGGAATCGAGCTACGGGCAACGCCTGGCCGGGGCCCGCGGGCTCGCGGCCGCCGAACGTGCCGTCCAGGAAACCGTCCTGTGGCAACTGAGGGTGCTGGCGGGCTGGCTTCCGGCGTCAGGCACGGCGCTCGCTCGGACTGCTGCCGGGATTTATGAAATCGAAAACATTGCGGCCCTAGCTCATCACCTTGCCGGCGGAGGACCCACCCCGGAGTTCTACGCTCTTGGGGCGCTCGCCACCGCGTGGCCCCGGCTCCGGACGGCGGGCTCGGCCGAAGAACTCGCCGCCATCCTGCGCGCCAGCGCCTGGGGTGACGTCGGCACCGCCGGACCGGGCCCGATGCGGGATGCACTGACCGTCGCATGGGCGCGAAGGCTGGCCGCCACGGCAGCCGCGGCGCGGCCGTGGTGCGGCGCGGCGTGTGTACTCGTGGCCGCCAGGATCGTGCTGGTCGACGGCGCCGCTCCCTCCGCGCAGGTGTTGCACCTGTTGCGTCCAGTACTTGGCAGTTCCTGGGAAAGCGCTAGCGACATCCAAGGGTTCACCGCCGCCCTTCCGCACTCTCAACAGGGCGTAGTGCTTGGCGTTGCGTCCCCCAAGGACCTCTGGCGTGCTGAGGCGCGGGCGTATGCCGCGGCGGAGAACGATGGATTCCGTCTACTCCGGGGTTCGATGCCCGGGCCGGACGTCGTACTCGGCGCCATCGCGGTTCTGGCCCTGGATGCCTGGCGTGTCCGAGCGGCGCTGGCGGCGGCTGCCGCCGGCGCGGGGTCAAGCGAGGTGCTCGATGCCGCGGCGTGAATCTCTGGCTCCCGTCCGGATGGAACGGGTGGCCCTCGTGGTCCCCGAGCAGGACCGTCAGCGCATGCTCGCAGAAGTGGCCCGCAGCGCCGTCGTCGAACTTGACCTTCCCTACGCGCCGGGCCGCGGCGCCGAGGAACTGGACAAGGCGGTGGCCGCCGCTAGCGTCTCCGGGCCTGCCGCGGCGCTGGCGGCCTGGGCACCACGGCGCGAAATTCCCGCACTGACGGCCAGGCTTGCCCCGCTCGGGGCCGCCGTTGTCCCGCTGCCGCGGCCGAAGTGGATCCAGCCACCCACGCTGCTTGGCGGACAAGCGCGCAGCGGCGTGTTCCGGACACTCGTCGATACCTATGGAACCGTTCCCTACGCGGATCTGGATCCCACGTGGGCCGCCGGCGTGGCCTACGTGCTGATGTTCGGGATGATGTTCGGCGATGTGGGACACGGCGCGATCCTGCTGGGCATGGGACTCTTCCTCCGCACGGGCCGGAGCAAAAGACTGGCCAAACTGCACAAGACCTGGCCGTTCGTGAGCGCAGCCGGGTTGGCCGCGATGTTCTTCGGCGCGCTGTACGGGGAGGCCTTTGGCCCCACCGGCCTGGTGCCGGTGCTGTGGCTGCAACCCCTGGAAGACCCGGTGCAGTTCCTGATCGCCGGCCTGTGGGTGGGAGCGTTGCTGCTTGCCGGCTCCTACGCCGTCGGCACCATCAACCGTGTCAGGGAGGGCGGCTGGGCCTACGCCCTGTACGCCCGCTCGGGCGTCGCCGGCTCCCTTCTGTTCCTTGCTCTGGGGCTCCTCGTCTGGGGACTCGCGACGGGCACCGGGTCCCTGACGGCTGCCGCGGCGGTCATCTGTCTCGGCGCACTCATCTTCATCTACATCGGACTCTTCGTAGAAGCCGGAGGCGGGGCCACCGCCGTCTTCCAGGCCCTGGTCGAGCTTGTGGACACGGTGATCCGGCTGGGCTCGAACCTGGTCTCCTTTGCCCGACTCGCTGCCTTCGGGTTGACGCACGCAGCGTTGTTGACGGTGGTCTGGAACGGGACGACGGCGTTGTGGGGACCGGATTGGCGCGCTGCCGCCGCCGTCCTGGTGTTCGTCGTCGGAAATGCCGTGACTTTCGCACTTGAAGCGCTGGTGGCCGGAATCCAGGCCCTGCGCCTCGAATACTACGAACTTTTTTCCCGCGTCTTCCAGGCCGAGGGGCGCCCGTTCAGGCCGTGGTCACCGGAACTGACCACCACCGCCGGGGATCCGGCCGCCGCCACTTCGGTCATCCCGTCCGGCACACCGGCTGAAAGGCAATCACCGTGAACCTCTGGTTCGGCGCCATCCCTGTCTTCCTTATCGCCGCTACAGGAGCCGTCCTCCTCGTCAAACGCTGGCGAAAATCGGCATTCAAGGTGCTGGCGGCGCTCAACGTCGCCGTGATGGGAGGAGCCCTGGCCCTTCTGGCCGGCGCGTTGAGTGCAGGCCCGGCCGCCGCAACAGGCCAGGTGCCTGCCCTGGCCGCGGCGGCCGCTGACACGACCACCGGTGCCGGCGGATCGGCCCTGATCGCGGCGGCCATCGCCGTGGCCGGCTCATCGATCGGGGCGGCATTTGCCGTGGCCTACACCGGATCGGCGGCACTGGCGGCAATGAGTGAACGCCCGGAAATCTTCGGCCGGGCCATGGTTGTTGTCGGGCTCGCGGAAGGAATCGCCATCTATGGCCTCATCATCGCCATCATCCTTATCGGCAAGGCATGAGCGCGGAGAGCTGGAACGATGCCCGGAACCATTGCCGCGATTGGTGAACTGGCGTTGCTGGACGGGTTCCGGCTCGCCGGCGTCGTCATCTTCACCGGTTCCACGGATGAGGAAATCCGCCGCGCGTGGACGGCACTGCCCCCGGACACGGCCATCGTGATCCTCACCCCCCGTTCTGCACGCGCGCTGGAGCCGGCCCTGACCGATCCCCTCTCGCCCATGACCGTGGTGCTTCCCGCATGAGCGGGCTGTCACCGGAAGCAGACGCCACATTGGAGCCGGTGCGGCGGGCACTGCGCTCGGCGGCCGAACAGCAGGCCGCTGAGCTCAAAGACGACGCAAGCCGGCAAGCCGGTGCCCTGCTGGATGCCGCACGGGCCGAAGCCGCAGCGATCCTCGCCGCAGCAGTGAAGGAAGGCGAAGACGCGGCCCGCTCCGAGGCGGCACTACGCTCAGCGCGGGCCCGCCGCCAGGCCCACGAGCTGGTCCTGGCACAGCGCAGTTCCCTCCGGCTGGAACTGCACCGCCGGGTGCGGGAGGCTGCGGCCGGACTCACGTCAGACCCGCGCTACCCGGAACTGGTGGCACGGCTGACAGTACTGTGCCGGCAACTGCTGGGCCCTGATGCCCTCGTGACAGAGACCCTCGAGGGCGGCGTCTTCGCCGAGACCGGTCCGCGCCGCCTGGACCTTTCCCTGCCTGTACTGGCTGAGATGACCCTGGACGCCATGCCCGCGGCGCGTGAGCTGTGGACCCCGTAACGGCCCGGCGGGTCGGCACCGTGGTGCGTGTCAGCGGACCTCTGGTGGAGATCGAGGGGGTGGAAGGACTGTCCATGCTGGAGTTGATCGCCGTCGGTCCCCGGCGCATCAGCGCCGAAGCTGTCGCCATTGCAGGGAACCGGGCAACCTTGCAGGCCTATGAATATACCGGCGGGTTGAAAGCCGGCGATGTTGCCGTCCCCACGCGTGATGAGCTCGCGGGCCTCATGGGGCCGGGACTGTTGGGACACGTGTTTGACGGGTTGATGCGGCCGTTGTCGTCCGCGCCGATGTGGCTGACCCCGGAGCGGTCCGGATCCGCGGAAGACCCCGCGGTGTTGGCCCGCGATTGGACCTTTCAACCGGCGGCGGTGCCCGGCACCACTGTCTCTGCCGGCCAAGTCCTGGGCACGGTCCCCAATTCCGGGGCGGTGGAACACCGGGTCCTGGTGCCGGCGGGCGTGTCCGGCGAGCTCAGCTGGCTGGCCCCGGAGAGTCGGGTCCACGTCCTCGACACCGTAGCCGTGATCGGCGGCCGCGAGGTGGAGCTGGCCGAACGCTGTCCCGTGCGCCGGCCGCGTCCTTTCCAGTCCAGGCACTCCGGCACCGTGCCGCTGCATACCGGCCAGCGGGTCCTGGATCTGATATTTCCGGTGGCGCGCGGGGCCGCGGCAGCGGTGCCAGGCGGCTTCGGTACAGGGAAGACACTCCTGCTGCAGCAAATCGCCAAGTGGAGCGACGCCGACGTGATTGTCTATGTGGGCTGCGGGGAGCGGGGCAACGAGATGGCTGATGTCCTCGACGGACTCTCCCAGCTCGAGGACGGGCGGACCGGCGGGAAGCTGATCGAACGCACCGTCATTATCGCCAACACTTCCAATATGCCGATGATGGCGCGAGAGGCCAGTATCTTCACCGGGATCACGGTCGCCGAGTACTACCGGGACATGGGGTACGACGTCGTCGTGATCGCGGACTCGACCTCCCGGTGGGCCGAAGCTTTGCGTGAATTCGCCAACCGCAACGGCGACCTTCCTGCCGAAGAGGGCTACCCGGCGAATCTTGCGTCCGAACTTGCCTCCTTCTACGAGCGGGCCGGCCGCGTGACAACGCTCGGTGGGATGACCGCCTCCGTCACTGTGATCGGGGCCGTTTCGCCGCCCGGCGGCGACATGACGGAACCCGTAACCACGGACTCCCAGCGCTTCGTCCGCTCCCTGTGGACGCTGGACCGCGACCTCGCCTATTCCCGGCATTATCCGGCGGTGAGCTGGACAGGCTCGTTCGCCCGCGACGCGGAAGCACTCGGCAGCTGGCATGCGGCCAACGGGGATCCGGGCTGGGCCGAGCGCCGGGCCCGGGCCGCCGCCCTTCTGGCGGAGTCAGACCGATTGGCCGAACTGGCGGAGATCATCGGGACATCGTCGCTGCCGGGCCACGAACGGATGGTGCTGCTCGGCGGGCGCCTGCTGCGCGATGGCGTGCTAATGCAGAACGCGCTCAGCGTCAACGATGGTTTCTGTTCGGCGGACAAAGGTGCCGCTCTGCTGGATCTTGTGCTCGACGTCGTTGATTCCTGCCAGAGACTTGTGGAAGGGGGCGTGGCAGCCACCACGATCGAACAAGCCGATCTCGGTCGGGTGCTTCGCGCCCGTGAGGAAACGGGTCCGTCGGACGCGGCCGCTGTCCAAGCCCTCAGCGGCGAGGTACTCAAGGCATTGGAGGCCCTGCAATGAATGATGCAACAGCCTCGGCATCCGACGGTGCCGGGTCCGTCCCGTTGTCGGCAGGCTTCGCCGCGCAGATCTCCTACGGAGATGTGCGGGAGCTCCGCGGGCCGCTACTCATTGCGGGCGGGGTTGATGGCGTTGGCTGGGATGAATTTGCCACCATCGACATGGACGGCGGCGAGCGGCGCCATGGCCTCGTCCTCGAAGTGGACCAGGACCTCGCGACGTTGCAGGTCCTCGAGAGCACCGACGGCATGTCGCTGGGAGGAATCCGGATCCGCTTCGAGGGCCGTCCCCTTCACGTCCAGGTGGGAACGGAGTGGCTCGGCAGAGTTTGCAATGGACGTGGGGAACCGCTCGACGGCGGACCGCCCGTGACGGGCACGGCAAGCCTGCCGGTCAGCGGTTGGCCGCTGAACCCGGTCTACCGGCAGCCCCCGCAGGAACCGGTCCTGACCGGCATCTCGGTCATCGATGCCTTGACCACGCTGGTCAGGGGACAGAAACTCCCCATCTTCTCCGTTCCGGGTCTGCCACACCTGACGCTGGCGACCCAGATCGCGGCACAGGCGACGTCAGGCGGCCACTCATTCCGGGTGGTGTTCGCCGCCATGGGGCTGACGCACGCGGATATCGCGTATGTGCGTGACCGTCTTGAAGAACGCTCCGCCGGGAAGGAGTTGGTGCTCCTGCTCAACGCTGCCGACGATCCCGTCATTGAACGGATCCTCACGCCGCGGATCGCGCTGACGATTGCCGAACAACTCGCCTACACTGAGGGCCACGACGTTCTGGTGATCATGTCGGACATGACCAGTTATGCCGAAGCGGTTCGGGAAGTGTCTGCGGCGCGGCGGGAGATCCCGGCCCGGCGGGGCTACCCCGGCTACCTCTATAGCGATCTCGCCACCCTCTATGAGCGGTGCGGGCGGGTCAAGGACCACGATGGTTCCGTCACCATCGTTCCGGTGCTGACGATGCCGGCCGGCGACATCACCCATCCGGTACCGGACCTGACCGGCTACATCACGGAGGGGCAGATTGTCCTTGCGCCCGACATTGCGGCACGCGGCATATACCCGCCGGTGGACGTCCTGTCCTCGCTGTCCCGACTCATGCGCAGCGGCGCGGGCAAAGACCGGACCCGCGAGGACCACCTTGACGTGGCCGCCCAGGTTCTTGCCGCCATGGCGCGCGCGCGGCAGGCGGCGGAACTGGCGGAACTAGTGGGTGCGGCGGCGCTGAGCGAAACCGACCGCAGCTACATCCACTACCGGGAATTGGTGGAAACGGGTCTCTTCAACCAGGGGCGCGACGAAATCAGGTCCCTGGACGACACCCTGGGCAGGGCATGGGCGGCGCTGGGTGCGCTTCCGGAACAGGAGCTGACCATGGTTTCGACCGCGTTCCTGGAACGGTATCTTCCCCATCGGGAAGGCCGGCCATGACCAGCACGGGCCGGGCAGGCAAGGTCCGGGTGGAGCGCCGGCTGATGACAGCCCGCCACGGCGCGCGCCTGCTGGACCGGAAGCAGCACATCCTGGCGGACGAGCTGGAACGGTTCCAACTTCGCATGGAACTGAGCCGGGCGGAGTGGGAGGAGCTGGCCAAGGAAGCAGCGCTCTGGCTGCGTCGGGCTGCCGCCCTGGACGGCAGCATGCGGATTGAGGCAGCGGCTCCGCTGGAGCCCGCCTGGGTCAGCGTGCCGTGGGGCAGCGCCATGGGTGTGCTGTATCCGGAGGACCCCGAGTGCCGGCTCCCGGCGGCGCCACACGCGGGGGGAAGCTCGGCCTTGTCCTACGCGGCCGCCGTTCATCGCAGGGCTCTCGAGGCCGGGGTGCGCTACGCCGCGGTGCAGCGTGCGGAACTGCTGCTGGCTGCCGAACTCGCCGCGACCCGGACCCGGCAGCGGGCGGTTGAAAACCGCTGGATTCCCAGACTGGAAGATGAACTGCAGAGTATCCGGCGGCAGCTTGACGCGCAGGAACTTGAAGAGAGCCTGCGCCTGCGCTGGGCGGCTGACCGGAACTCAGGAAACACGGGAACCACAGGAAACTCAGCAATCCTGGCGCAGGATTCCGACACGAGGGGGACCCGATGAGCGATGTGATCTTGGTGGCAGTCAATGACTCCCGGGCAGCTTTCCGCGCAGCGGAAGTGGCCGTCGAGTATGCGCGCCGGTTGGGCGCGAGCCTGCGGGTCGTGACGGTCAGGGACCCCGGGGCGCTTGATAGACATCCCGGTGCCATCGACCCGGCCGCCTTGGCCAGACATGCGGATCTGGCAGCCGAGGCCGCGCTCCGCCACGTGGCCGCGCTGGGGGCGGCGGCAGGAGTGCAGGTGTCTCTTAGCCGTCGCTCTGGCCGGGTTGCGGCCGAAATCCTGGCCGAGGCCCGCGAAGCCAAGGCGGCCCTGATCGTAGTGGCGTTGGTGGACCGTCCCGGCAGTGCAACCCGCTACATCGGCAGCCACACCCTGCGTGTTCTGGAGTTCTCCGGTGTTCCCGTGATGGTGGTTCCTCTGGGGGAGTGATCTCGAGTACCGAGGTTCCCGTCCCCGACGTTTCGGGGCCAAGCCTTCCTCCGGGGCGGCCCTAAAAGGCCTCAAGCCGCCGCCGGAGTGACATGATGCCCAAGACCAGGCCGCCTGTGGCCGTCAGCACCAGCACCGCCACGTCCCGGCCAAGGTTGTCGGTCGACTGGTAGAAGATCGCGGCCTCCAGCGCATCCACCCCGTAAAACGTCGGCGTGAAGTGCGCTATGGTCTGAATCCACCCGGGCAGGAACGCCGCGACGCTGATTCCGCCGCTCAGGAAGAAGAGGTAGATCGCCACATTGATCCCGGCCGCCGATACCGGCGCAAACCGGCGAAAGGTGGCTCCAAGGGCGGCCCCGACCCCGGCCGCCGCGAGTGCGATCAGCCCGATCACGGCCAGCGCCGGCAGCCAGTACCAGCCCGCCGGCCGCAGGAAGCCCGAGACCGCCGACAGGACCAGCACCAGCGCTGCCACCAGCATGGTGGTCACCCAGCATCCAAGGATCTTCCCGGCGATCAGGGCACCACGGCCGATCGGTGCAAGCAGCAGCGCCTTGATGGTCAGGTCCTCAAATTCCCGGGCGGTGGCCAGCCCGCCGTTGACGACACCCATGAGCGTCAGCAGCAGCACGAGGATGGGCACCAGTTCGAACTGCACGAGGTCAACGTCATGCGGCCTCAGATCCGACTCGGCGACGCCGACCATGATGGGGTTGTCCGGCTCGCCCTCGTAAAAGCGCGTGATCGCCGTCGGCAGCGATCGGCGGAGGTCGTTGGTGAAGTCCAGGTTCAGATTGTTGATCCGGATCTGTACCGGGTCCGGCCGGTGCATCCGGTAGTCGTCGTCGAAGGAGACAGGGATGGTGATCACGGCGGCCACCTGGAGGGTGTCGAGCAAATGCGCCGCCTCATCCGGTGTTGCGGCCTGGACGCGGAACGCGTCGGAGTCATTGAGGATCGAGACCAGGCGCTGAGCCTGCGGGCCGGTGTCCTCGGCCACCACTGCCACCGGATTGCGGCCGGTTGCCCCCGCCACGACGAAGATGATCAGCAAGAAGGCGATCGGCGGCAGCAGGCTGACCGCGATCGCCGAGGGTGTGCGCACCCACGTCACGATGTCTTTGGCCGCGATGGCAAGCACCGCCCGGAGGGACCCCATCAGTGCGCGACCCCCCGGCGACCGAAAACAAACGCGGTGAGCGCGACTGTCAGAAGGGTGAACCCTGCCAGGACCATCGTGTCGACGGTCAGGTCCTGGGTGGCCGTCTGGAAACCGTGAAAAGCGTGCTGGAAGGCGGCGATCGCATAGGTGAGCGGGGACACGGCCGCGATCGCCCCGGGAACTTCGCCCAGCCAGTTCGCCGGTCCGAACGGACCGCTCAGAAAGAACAGCGGCAGGACGCAGGCGATGGAGAGCGGGATCGCCTGCTGGCGCCGGCGGACCAGTGTCCCGACCAGCACACCGAGGGCAAGAAAGGCGGCGATCATCAAAAGGCCAAACCCAAGTACCTCCAGGGGATGGAGGGGCTGCACCCCGATCACCAGGATGACGACGCCCAGCACCAGAATGGCCGACGCTGCAGTGAGCGCGGCTGCGCCAAGAATTTTTCCGAGCCCGATCGCAAGCCGGCTAACCGGGGCCAGTGCCAGTTCCTTGATGGTTCCCAGCTCGTAGTCCCGCGCGGCGTTGACGCTTCCCTGCAACAGCGCGGCGAGCATCAGCCCGGCCACCACGATGCTGACGGCCAGGTAGGGAATGTAGCCGGTGTCGTGCTCCTGGACGTCGGACTCGAGCGCCCTCACGACGACCTGTTCAGGGAACGCGTTGGCGTAGAAGGATGTTATGGACAGCGGCACCGCCCGCCGGATGTCGTTGGTGAAATCGACGTTGAGGTTGTTGAGCTCGACCGGGATGTCCACCCGTCGTCCGGTGTTGAGCGCGGCATCAAAGTCTTGCGGTACCGTCACGACGGCGACGACGGTTCCCGCGCGGATCTCGCGCTCCGCGTCGGCCGGGGAGGCCGTATGGATGATAAACGACTGAGAGTTCTCCATGGCCTGAACGAATTGCCCGGCCAACGGTCCCCGGTCATTCATCACCACAGCGATCGGCGCCTGGCCCCCGCTGATGGCGAACAGCAGGAACAGCAGCAAGAAGTTGATCGGGATGATGATGCCGGCTATCGCGAACAGCGGTTCCCGGAGGGTGAGGCGGATGTCGACCGCCGCGACGGCCCGGACCACACGCAGGCTGTGTCGGAGGCTCATTCCCTGAGCTCCTTGCCTGTCAGGCTCAGGAAGACCTCGTCCAGGCTCGGTTCCCGGCTCTGGATCTCCTCGAGGCTCGTGGATTCGACCACCGCCGTCACCACCTTGCCGGTGACGGCGGCGCCCCCTTCCACAGTGACCTTCAGCCATTCGTCGGCAGCGACAGCGGAAACCACACCGGGCAGGGCGCGGACTTTCCGGACGATGTCCTCCGTCGGCACCGGCTGGGTGCGCATTTCCAGGACCGTGTCACCGAAGCTGCGGCGAAGGTTCGACGGCGAGTCCAGCGCCACGAGGCGCCCGCGGTCGATGATGCCCAGCCGGTCACAGAGGACGTTCGCCTCTTCGAGGTAGTTCGTGGTGATGAGCACGGTGGTTCCGCGCTCTTTGAGCTCGAGGATCCGGTCCCAGAGCGCGCGCCGGCTCTGCACATCGACTCCCAGGGCGGGCTCGTCGAAGTAGAGCAGCTCGGGTTCGTGGAGCAGTGCCCGGACCAGGGCCAGACGTCGTTTCATGCCGCCGGAGAAGGTGGAGACGCGGCTCTTTCGCCGCTCGTCCAGCTGCGCGAGCTCGAGCAATGACGTGATCCGCTTCTCGAGGCCCTTCCGGGGCACGTCGAAGAGGTCGGCGTGAAAGCGGAGGTTGGCCTCGGCCGTGAGCTCCTCGTAGAGGGCGTTCTCCTGCGGCACCGTCCCCAGCGAACGTCGGATCCTCTGAGGATCCACGAGCATGTCCACGCCAAGGACCGTGACCGCGCCGGAGGTCGGACGGCTCAGGCCGCTGATCATGTTGATGGTGGTTGTCTTGCCGGATCCGTTGGGCCCGAGCAGGCCGAAGATTTCCCCGCGTTCGACCCGCAGACTGAGGTTGTCGATGGCGGTGAAGGAGCCGAATCTTTTGGTGACTTCTGTGAGCTCGATGGCCGTTTCGGTCATGCCCCTACCTCCTTGGGCCACAGGCGCGGTGACCGGCCGGCAGTCTCATCGGGCGGCCCCACGGCTCCATGATGGGACGGGGCCGAACAAAACACAACCGGTCGCGGATACGCATCTGGCGGATGGACCCCGGAAGGTCCACGCTTTAAGGAGTCGGGCTGCAGCCCGACGTCGGGCGGTGCCGGATCGCCGAGCGCGGTCTGCGGAGTGCGAGGAGAACGACCATGGTTGACACGGCAGCCCCGGCTCTCAGGACCGGCGTCGGGCGGGACCTGGTCACAGAACTGCTGGGCATCTGGCTCCTCCTGGCGGTCTTCCTGGATGGCTGGGCACACCTCCACGTTCCCGGACTGGAAACGTTCTTCACCCCCTGGCACGCCGCTCTCTATTCCGGCCTCCTTGCTATGGCAGCGTGGACGGCCACCGTGATCTGGAGGAACCGCGAGCCCGGGCAGGCGCTCGCCCGCGCGATACCTGCCGGTTACCGGGGCACGGTGGTTGGAGTTGTCCTTTTTGCCGTCGCCGGTGTTCTGGACCTGGCATGGCATGAAATCCTGGGAATCGAAGTCTCGCTCGATGCGCTGGTAAGCCCCACCCATTTGCTGCTGGGCTTTAGCCTCTTCCTCATACTCGGCACCGGCGTCCGCAGCGCACGGGCCCGTGGCCGGTCGGGCGCCGTCGCGTTGTCGGCGCCGGCGCTGCTGGCCGTCGCCCTGATGACCGGTCTGGGCGCCTTCTTCCTCATCTACTGCTCGGCCTTTGTCCGGACCGCTCCGGCGGTCCCATACGTCCCGACGCCGATCGGCAGTCCCGGCCACACCCAAGCGGAGATGCCCGCGGCGATCGGCATGGCCAGCTACCTGGTGACCACGGCACTGATCATCGCTCCGTTTCTCTACACCTGGTCGGGAGCCCTGCGGCCACCTCGCGGCATCGCCGCCATGCTGGTCGCCGTCGTGGCGTGGCTGCCCCTGGCGATGTCGGGATTCCGCCCGGCAGGTGTCGCCGGAGCGGCGGGTGCCACGCTAGCTGCAGTTGTGGTGGATGTGCTGCTCGCCCGAAGGGGCGGCCAATTGACCCGCCGCCGGCTGCCGGCGGTCAGCGCGGTACTGGCGGCTCTTATCTGGACAGGCCAGATGATCGGGATCGCCCTGGTGTCAGGGATTGGATGGCCGGTGTCGATGTGGCTTGGGGCCATTGTGCTGAGTTCGGCAGTGGCTGCCGGTCTTGCCTTCGTCAGCTCCTGGAACACCGGGACCATGCCAACCCAGGAAACAACGCACGCTTAGGAGGCTCAAATGATCAGCATGACGGCATCCGGAGAGACGTCGCGGGAGAAGAGGCTCGCAGCCATTGGCACGGCGGTGTTCGCCGTCGCGCCGGCGACGGCGGCCGGACTCGTTCCGTGGTTGTTGACGCGCTGGAAGGTGAAGCGGCCGGTGCCGGGCGGACTGCCCGCGCAATGCGCCGGCGTCGTGCTCATCGGCGCGGGCGCGGCAGTGATCACAAGTTCGTTTGTCCGGTTCGCCGTCGAGGGCCAGGGGACCCCGGCCCCCTTTGCGCCGACGAAGCATTTGGTGGTCGGCGGCTGGTACCGATACGTGCGCAACCCCATCTATGTCGCCCTCGCCGCCTCGATTACCGGGCAGGGCCTCTTGCTGGGGCAGCCCAGGCTCTTTGCCCTTGCCGCCGTGGGTGCCGCCCCCGTGGCCGCGTTTGTGGTACTCCACGAAGAGCCCACGCTGGCACGGACGTTCGGCTCTGAGTATGAGATGTACCGCGCCAATGTCCCGCGCTGGCTGCCCAGGCTCACTCCCTGGCGGGACGGATCCGCCGCGCCGTTGTAGCGTGGAGGCCGATGACACTTTCGACGCAGCTTCTTACGGCCTATGACCAGCAACTCCGAACAGATGCGGAGACCCCGAGCGCGCTCGCCGTTGAACTACTGGGGCCGTTGCGTCTGGTGACGTTTGCCGGCGGCCGAGGCTTCGTGACCTATCGGGACCTCGGTGGCGCCGGCGCGCCGACGATCGCGCGATGGGTGGGCGAGGCACTGGCGTTCTACCGCAGCGATCCAGCCATCGTGCGGGTCGAGTGGAAAACCCGTGGACACGATGATGCACCCGGACTCCATGACGCGTTGCTCGCCAACGGATTTGAGCCCGATGAGCCCGAGTCGATCATGATCGGGCCAGCCGAGGCGTTGACCGTGGATGTGCAACTTCCGCCCGGCGTCAGCCTCCGCCGCGTGAGCGAGGAACGGGACATCCGCGCCATGAGCGCAATGCAGGACGAAGTCGTCGGCGTTTCCGTCTCCAACGGCAATGCCGACGCAATCCTGGCCCGCGCGGCACGCGACGACGGGATGGAACTCTGGGTGGCCGAACATCAGGGATCGATGGTGAGTGCGGGGCGCCTCGAACCGGTTCCTGACACGGAATTTGCCGGCATCTGGGGCGGGGCGACGCGCGCCGAGTGGCGCGGCCAAGGCATCTACCGGGCCGTTACCGCGGCCCGGGCCCGGGCCGCGCTGGCGATGGGCAAGACACTCATCCACAGCGATTCAACCGAGTATTCACGCCCTATTCTGGAACGCTACGGTTTGCTCCGGGTTTCAACAACCACCCCGTATCGCTGGCGGCGCTGACGATCTTGAAGTCCGGCACGGGGCGGTCACCAGTCAGAACCAGAGCGTGGCTGTGCCGGAGAACTCGTCGTCGTCTCCTTGCCGCCGCCGTTTCTCAGCAGGAGGGCCGGGGCCGGCGGCTGCCGGGCGCCGTCGAAGACCCCGTGCAGGTGCGCGCCCGTGCGCGTCGTCACCAACTGCAGGGCAAACGACGTCGGTCATTCCGCAAGCCGTTAGTTGCAGGCCCGCAAACACGAGCGCAGCGGCAGAGCGAAAGATCCCCCACTTCGACCTCATCGCGCCAGTCTTCCACCCGGAGGCGGAGAAGGCACACACGGCAGGTTCGAGAACTAGGGGGTGCAGGCCGTCCAAATTACGGCCAGACCATGGAATGGGTCAGCCGGCGGTGGCGCTGACCGCGATGGTGCCGCCCTGGGGGTCGCGGATCACCGCGCTGCGGAATCCCGGTGTGTCCATCGGTGCCATCAAGACGCTGCCACCTAGGGCGACGGCGTGCCGGACAAGGGAATCCGCATCGCGGACGGCGAAGTTGACACTCCAATGCGGCGGGACCGCGACGCCGTCCGTCGCCGTCACTACGGCGACCACGAGACCTGAGCGCCGCCACAGCGAGAAGGGGGCGCCCGGCACGGGCTCGAGTTCCCAGCCAAACATTGCGCCGTAGAAGGCCTGGGCTCGCTCGACATCCGTGGTGTGAAGTGAGCTCATCGCCCAGGAGTTCGGCTCATTGGCCAGCTCAGCGCCGTCGTTCTCGCCAGCCTGTCGCAGGCAGAACGGGACGCCGGTGGCGTCGGCAAGGACGGCGACGCTGCTGTCGTTGCCGGCCCCGAACAGTCCCAGATGCCTACCTCCCGATTGCTCGGCACGAGCCACGGTCTTCGCGACGTCGTCGACACGCACGTGGGTCGTCCACCCAGGCGGGGACTGCGGCGGCGTCTGTCCGATTCCGGCCACCAGTCGTCCGCGGAGGCGCGCCGCGAAATAATCGCCATCGAGACCGGACGGCATCGGCGTTGGATCGTCGAAACTCCAGCCAAATAGTGGTCCGTAGAAGTCCTTGGCGGCCCGGGGATCTGGCTGGAGAGTGTCAACCCAACATGGCGCACCGACTGAGGAGATATCACGCGCTGTCATTGAGGAGCCTTCCTATTGGTGGAACCCTCTTGATCGGGTCGGGCCATAGTTCGGCAGGGACATTGTTTCCCGTCTCCGGGCATTCAAGCAAGGTCGAACGTCAGTCGGCCGCAGACTGAGTCCGTGCTGGTGGCGGCCCCGGAAGAACGCCGACCGGGCAACGGTCCCGCTCGCATGTGCCCCCGGTCTTTGCCGGACGCTGCCAGGATGCGGGCGTCGGGATTGTCTCCAGCGTGGAGGCGTCCGTGTTGGCCCCGCACACGATCACCGCCACCCGTTCCCCTTGACGGGGCGTGTAGGCACCGGAAGTGAGCGCAGCGAAGGCCGCGGCCGCGCCGTACTCGGCGGGGATGCGGTACTCGCTCCACAGCTGTTCCCGGGCGGACACAATGGCGGCATCGTCCACGAGGACGGAGACCGGCGGGACACGCGACGTCATGCTGAACGCGATCTCACCCAGGCGACGGGCGCCCAAGGAGTCCGCCGCGATCCCGGAAACGGGCACATCGACCGGCCGGCCGGCGTCGAGAGCCGCGTGCAGGGTAGGAATATTGAAAGGTTCCACCGCTACGACGCGCGCGCGGCCCGCGGCAGCGGCGGCGACGCCCGCGTACAGGCCGCCCCCGCCGACGGCGACGACGATCGTGTCGATGCCGGGCTCATCCTCCAGGATCTCTTCGGCGAGCGTGCCTGCCCCCGCGGCGATCTCAAGCTGGTCGTAGGCATGGCAGAACAGTGCACCGCTGGCTTGCACATACTCCATGGCAGCCGCATAGGCCTCCGCGTACTCGGCGCCGACCTGACGGACGGTTGCCCCGTATCCAAGGAGGCGCTCGACCTTCACGCGCGGTGCCGTCTCCGGCACGAACACCGTCGCCGGAACCCCCAGCACCGCTGCGGCGTAGGCATGTGCCAGGCCCGCGTTGCCGCCGGACGCCGCCACCACGCCGATCTCAGGATCAAGTTCTCCGCGCTCGCGAGCGGCGAGAAGACGGTTGAAGGCCCCACGGGCCTTAAAAACACCGGTGTGTTGCAGGAACTCGCACTTGAACCAGAGCGGGGCAGTGGGAGTGCCTCCGCGGAGCAGGGGCGTGCGCCGCACATAGCCGTTGGTGCGCCGCGTTGCCTCGAGCACATCGCTTCGTTTGATCACGGATTCTCCCTCAGATTGCCTCGCCGATACGGTCGCAAGAATAACGCGTCGCCGCCGGTACGGTTTCCAAAACTGCCGCCGAGTAGGCCCCGGGTCAGCCGTCAGCGTCCGGAGGCATGCTGGCGAGCACGTCCGTCAAAGCTGGGCGGAGGTCTGCCGCGATGCGGGGGAGTGCGTCGGCGTTCGGGATCCGGCCCTCGCGCAGTTCCTTCTCGAGGCCTGTGCAGTAGCGGGTCAACTGCTCCGCTCCAACCATTGCCGAGCTTGTCTTCAGGCTCAGGACTGCACCGAGCGCAGCCGCCAGATTCGCGGTGCCCAGAGCCGTTTGCACCTGCGTCAGGCGGTCCTGGAGCAGGGCGAGGAAGTTGGATGCAAACGTTGCTGCAGCGGTGCGCCCTACGTGGACAACCAACTCCTGGAGCTTTGATTGGTCCAATACCTGAGGTGGCCCCGGCTGTGCGCCGCTAGGTGGCTGCCCGGCCCCGCGATCGGGCTGCGCAGCCCCGGTAGGCGGTTTGCCCGCAGCGTCCCCCAACGTCATTGCCTCAGCCTAACCGGTGCAGCGGACCCGCCGCTTCACAGTCTTGCTGTGAGCCTCTTCACGATGTAGCCTTCCAATCAACTTGTGATGCTTATTAAGCAACAGAGCATCGACCGCAGGTGTAATTTGGGCTGGGCTCTCCTGCAGGGGCCCGTTAGGAGGCGCTTGATTACCCCGAGTGTCCTGCCTGCCTTGTTCGAAAAGCGTAGCGGTCCTACTGAGGCAATGGGCTTCTTATGAGCTGCGATAGAGCCGTCAGGAAGACCACGCTGCTTGCCGTCGTTTCAGGTCCCAGGCCGTCCAGGCGATGAGGGCGGCGAAAACGGTCACTGCCAGGGCGGCCGAAACCCCCACCATGACGTGAATAGGCAGCAGATGGACCAGGACCGCCCGCGTGCTGGCTTCAGCAATCAGTCCCGACCCCAAACGGCGGAAACCTTCAGGTGCCAGCGGTGCACGGCCGGGTTGCGGTGGAATTCCCGGTCCATTTCCCCGGCGCGCTCCGGACTCCAGGTCTTGGCTGCGTCCAAAGTCAGGGGATGTCCCAGGGGCGGCCAAAACCAGAAACGAAACACCAAGGCCGCCGGTGATGGCCGAGTCCTTGAGCAGCAGAAACCGCGCGTCACCGGTAAGGAAAGAAAGGCCCAGACCGAGTCCGAAGACGATGACCATCAGCATCGCAAACTGGTTCAGGGAATGTCCCTTGAACGCGGTCCACAACAGCCGGCAGGCGGCTGCTCCCGTCGCCCCCAGCGTCCGCTAAACGACCTCCGGCCGAGACGGCATACCAAGCCTTCCCCGAGACCGGGGACCAGGCGCTTAGTTGCCCGAATTCGGGGAATCGCCGCGACGGGGACCCCGCCGAAATCGGTGATCACCGGAGCCGCCGTCTTCAGCTCCCCTCCGCTTATGACCAAGAGCTTCACCGGCCAGCAACGCCATGCTAGGTCCGGGTAGGAAGCGTCGTCAACAGGCCCGGAACCAGGTTGAATCGCCTCGGGATGCTCCTATTTCTGTCGATTCATGGCTCGGGGTGTCTGGGCGGCCAACCACGGCCACAACATAGGGCCACTGGCCCACGTCCCAGCCGTCACAGCCGTCACAGCCCAGCTGGGAACGACGGCCCAGCCTTCGTAACCACCGGCGCACCGCCGGTGGTTGGTGGCCCGGGGCACGAGGCGGGCTTTAGAAGCTGTAGCGCAGGATTCGAGCTTTGCGGGCCATGCCTGGGATTCTCCCGGAGAGCCGAGTCGCCAGTCGTAACCAAGTCGGGAAAAGCTCCACCTCGGGGGCATGGGCCAAGCTAGTCTCCTCGACCAGTCTCAACCGCTGGTCCCACACCTCGGGCTGGTGTGCGTCCTTGAACCCGGGATAGCCACTCCCTTGACTGGAGGCGACCTTGAACATCCGCTGCGGAGCGAGCTTGACTGCGATCCTGCTCGCCCAGCCGATGCGGCCGGCATCGTTGAAGGCCAGTTCCCCCGACTGAAAGTGGGCGGTCACCCTATTGAACAACGAAATAGTGAATTTGCAGCGCTTAGTGGCCGATGATGAGGGTTCTGAGATCTGCGTGCGAGGCGAATGGCCCTGTTCTGCGCCTCCGGGAGTTGTGACAGTGGAGAGGAACCACGCAGTGGGTTCTTTCCTCTCACTCCTGAGATCGTGCTCCTGGAGGTTCTCATGGCAGCTGTACGGGCATTTGTCGGGATCCACGCGATCCCGTCACACTCCGATCTTGCCTTGCTCTTGTCCTGGGGCCGCGTCGTGCGCGCCGGGGGGACTCCCCACCCGGACGCCCTCGCGGCCCTTCGTGCAGCGGAGACAACGCAGCGGTCGGGACCCGCGGAGTACCGCAGCGTGGTCGCGGTCCGGGCGGGCGGCCCGGAGGTGCTGGAGGTCGTGCGCCGCACGCTGCCGGAACCCCGAAGGGGTGAGACGCGGGTCCGGGTCGAGGCCTGCGGCGTGAGTGCCGTCGATGTGCAAATGCGCCAAGGACTGTCGACATATCCGCCGCGGTTCCCATTCACCCCCGGCTACACCGCTGTAGGCGTGGTGGACGCCGTGGGGGAAGGCGTCACCGCCGTCGCACCGGGGGATCGGGTGGTGGTACTGACGGAGACGGGCGGATACGCAGAGTACGTCTTCGTGCGCCGGCACCCGATGATGCGGATCCCCGACGGCCTGGATGCGGGTGAGGTGGTGGCCGTGGCCCTGAACTACCTGGTTGCCCACCAGGCACTCTCCCGTGCTGCCCGGATCCAGCGCGGGCAGGTGGTCCTGGTCACCGGGGCCGCCGGTGGAATCGGCACGGCCATAGTGCAGCTCGGTCAGCTGCTGGGATTGAGGATGTACGGGGCCGCCGACGCCGCGAAGTACCCCTGGCTCACCGACCACGGGGTGGTGCCCATCGGCTCGCGGGGTGCGGACATCGTGGACGCCGTGGACGCCGTGCGGCGTCTCGAGCCTGAGGGGTTGGACGCGGTGCTCGACGGGTTGGGCGGCGAGTGGGTGGAGCATGCCCTGACGGTGCTCCGCTCCGGGGGTGTGCTGGTGGAGTACGCCAATCCCGGAAGCCCCGGCAGGACCCTGCGCCTGCTGCTCCGGGCGGTCCGCCACAACCTGGCCGGGCGCGGGGCGAGGATCCGGTCTTACAGCACAGGGCTGTGGCGGCTTGACCGCCGTCCGTTGCTGGCGGCCTGGGCCACCCTCTACGAGATGCTCGAGGCCGGGCGGATCCGTCCGGTGATCGCAGGCCGCCTCCCGCTGTCGGAGGCGGCCCGGGCCCACACGCTGCTGGAGGGCGGAGACGCCATCGGCGCCCTCGTCCTGATCGCGTCGCCGGCGGAATCCGCAGAGGGATGACAGGCGTCGGCGCCGGCGCAGCTGGACGCCGGATATATGGACGAAGGGATCCCCTTATGAGCGCGGCACGGGCGCAACCGTCCGAACCAGATGCTGGAGGCGCAGCTGCCCCCCGGCTGCTCATGGACCGGTTCCTGCCGGAATACGACCTCTCCATCGTGCACGCAGACGTCGTCCGGGCACCCCCGGCCGAGTGCTACGAGGCTGCCCGCGAGATGGACCTCTTCCAGGCCCCGCTGGCCCGGGCCCTGCTCGGCCTCCGGGCACTGCCGCAACGTGTGGCAGAGACCGTGAGGGGACGCGGGAGGACACCCGGCGCCGCAGCGCCCCGGGGGACGTTCCGGCTCAAGGACATGGTCGGCCTGGGCTGGATCCTGCTCGGTGAGACCCCGGGGGCGGAGATGGTCCTGGGCCAGGTGAGCCGGCCCTGGAAGACTGTCGCAGCCTCTGCAGATGTACCGACCACCCCCGAGCAGTTCGCCGGCTTCAGCCAGCCGGGTTACGCCAAGATCGCCGCCGGCCTGAGGATCGATCCCTACGGGGCCGGCTCCTCGATCGTGACGGTTGAGACGCGTGTCGCCATCAGGGACGAGAAGAGCCGCCGCCGCTTCCGCCGCTACTGGGCGCTCGTCGGCCCCTTCAGCTCCTTCATCCGTCGAATGGCGCTGCGCCAGCTCGCCCACGAACTCCGACGACCCGGCCCGCCAGACAACGGTGCAGCCGGGGCGTGAAACCCAGGGTGCGCACAGATGCGCCCGTGGCATGAAAGCAGAGAACATCATGACGACGATCAAGGGCTCCATCCTCATCCGACGCCCAGTCGAGGAAGTCTTCGACTACGTCGCCGACGAGCGCAACGAGCCCGGCTACAACCCGCAGTTGCAAAGTGTCGAGAAGACCACGCCCGGACCGATCGGTGCCGGCACCCTATGGCACGTCGTGGCAACCTCGGGGAAGCGGAGCACGCCCTTCGAACTGGAGGTCACCGAGTACACGCGGCCAAGCCGCCTCGGATCCATGACCCGCATGGCCACCGCAGACATCAATGGAGCCCTCACCTTTGTTCCCGACGCCGGCGGAACACGGATGAGCTGGTACTGGGACCTCAGGCCCAAGGGAATGCTGAAACTTGCCACCCCGCTGTTCGCTGCAGTGGGGCGCAGGCAAGAGAAGCGGATCTGGTCCAGCCTCAAGGCACACCTCGAGAGGTCCTCCTAGAGCCACTCCAATGACCGTCACTGCACACACGCGGGCCGCCTCGCGCATCCAAACCGACGGCAGTCCCTTTCGCGCATTCGCAGAGATTCGGGGCGGTTCCGTCACTCACCAAATCTATCGTCTGCCCGGACGCTGAGTCTGCTAGTTCCGCGCCCGCTAGCCGATCCCTCACGGGGGCGCTCTCGCCTGCTTTTGGGGTCAGGGAATCTTGGTCGGACCCGGTCGAGGGCAGTGATTTAGGCTGTGCATGTGAGTATCAGCGCGGCCCAGGCGAGCCGCTTCTACCGAGAGATCATCCTGCACCAGCAGGTGTGGGGAATCCGTGATTCGGGTGGCTTCCCTGCGCCCTTCAACGGAGATGGCGAACGCAGCATGCCGTTCTGGTCGCTCCAAAGCAGAGCCGAGAAGGTGGTAAGCAGCGTTGCAGCCTATCGAGCCTTCGAAGTAGAGGCAATCCCCCTTGCCGTGTGGCGCACGCGGTGGATTGACGGACTCGACCGGGACGGCATTCTCGTGGGCCTCAACTGGTCGGGCGTGCGCGCAACGGGTTATGACATTCAGCCACGCGAGGTCCGCGCTGGACTCGAGGCCATCGAATAGGACCCCAATAGAGCCACTGTCGGACCGACCGGTGAAGGACCCTTACCGGGACGGTCAGCAGGGTCGGCCAGCGCCGGGCGGTATTTCTCTCATGGATGGACAGACGAACGTGAGGTCTGCGTCCATGCCGAACTGTGGACAAAGTTTGACTGGGTGTGTACCTATTGAAGGGCCGAGCACCAGACGGGCGTGCTTTCCGGATTT
The DNA here is from genome assembly GCF_900104405.1 of Arthrobacter sp. ok909. Taxonomy (NCBI): domain Bacteria; kingdom Bacillati; phylum Actinomycetota; class Actinomycetes; order Micrococcales; family Micrococcaceae; genus Arthrobacter; species Arthrobacter sp. ok909. The sequence goes on from NZ_FNJS01000010.1 coordinate 106,753, forward strand.
GTCGGTGAGTTCCAGCCCGTTCCCGCGGTATCGGGCACATCCACCATCCACGCGCGGACTCTGGAGGCACGTTTGAAGCTCTTGCTTACCTCAGGCGGCGTGACCAACCCGAGCATTCACTCGGCGCTCGTGCAGCTTCTCGACAAGCCGGTCGCCCAGTGCCGCGCCCTGGTCGTCCCGACAGCGCAGTGGGGCCACCCGATGTGCGGACCGGCATCGGTGCGGGGCCTCCTGGCCGCCGAGCACGACTTCCGTCATTTGTCCGGCCTGGGCTGGGCGTCGCTCGGCGTTCTCGAGCTCACCGCGCTGCCCACCATCGGCGCGGATCGGTGGGTCCCTTGGCTTCGGGAGGCTGACGTGCTCTTGGTCGAAGGCGGCGACGCGACGTACCTGTCCCATTGGATGCGGGAGTCCGGGCTGGCCGAGCTGCTGCCGTCACTTCCCGACACGGTGTGGGTGGGAGTGAGTGCCGGAAGCATGGTGATGACGCCCCGGATCGGGGAATACTTCGTCGAGTGGCCGTCCGCTCCGGATGATCGGACTCTGGGGGTGGTGGATTTTTCGATCTTTCCGCACCTGGACGCTTTCCCGAGCAACACCCTGGCCCACGCAGAGTGGTGGGCCGCCGACATAGGCGTCCCTGCCTACGCCATCGACGAACAGACAGCTATCAAGGTCGCCGACGGCTCCGTCGAGGTGGTTTCCGAAGGACAATGGAAGAAGTTCGGGTGATAGGTGCCCAGCCTTTGTGACGTCGCATGGCTTTTGTGCACAGCAGGGACAGGACGAACAGGGATTGTCTGCGGCGAAAACGGGCAGGTTGGGACTGCCCCCGAACTTGTTGACTCCTTCACCTAAGGCCGCAGCGCCCGGTAATGGATCCGCTTACGGGCACCAGATGTGACATTTAGCGCCGCGAAAACGCCGCCACTTATCGCTGCGAATCACAGCGATCCGGAACCCGCCAAGGCCATTTTCTCCCTCGGGGGAGTTGTGTCCCTTGCTAATCCCTGAGGCCCTCCGGCGGTGGGGCGGGTGATCGACTGCCACAGCAGCGAACAGCGCATCCAACTGCTTGGGAACAAGCCATCTTCTCCCACCGGGTTGCCACGACGGTCCAGACAAATGGCTCAGGACCCCGCGAAGTAAGCGACGAACGGGAGAACATCGTGTTTGCCCGCACCCGGGACGGTCGTGTCCTCAGCGTGCATGAGCACCTGTCGCCCTGCCATGGCCGGTGAGATACGAGTCCTCGAGGTCGTAGTCGGTGAAGTTGCTGAAGAACCGGTCCGCGGCGCCGGGCCGGTTGGCCGCGGAGGCAAGCAGCCAGTCGATTTCCGCCGTCACCGTCGCCGCGTAGGTGCCCACAGGCACGTAACCCAGTGCCGTGGAAGCCTGGGTGTCGAGGACCAGCGGCGGGGTGAAGTTCCAGGGGTGGGCACCCAGTTCGGGATGGTCCCCGGCCTCGAGGAGGATCTCTTCCCACTCGTGGTCGAGGTGGGCCGCGATGGTGCGGGCGATCTCCAGACCGGTGGGCGCATCAGGATCTGCGCTGTTGAGGATCCGTTGTCCCGGGCGGCCGGCGACCGTTTCGATGAGGGCCGCGGTGTTGACGGCGGCAGTCGTATGGTCGCCTCCCGCGCCGGCCGCGGCCAGGAATACCGCGGGGCGGCGGTCGAGGACGCGTTTGACGAACATCCACTCCCGCGGCAGGGCTGCGCCCTCGCCATGAACCTTGGATGGGCGGATGACAGTGACGGGATGCCCGGTGTCGAGCAGCACATGTTCGGCGGCGACTTTGTTGGCGCCGTAGCCCTCGCGGGAATCGTAGCCGCCGTTCAGCGGCTTCATGGTGGGCTGGTCCTCCCGGATGGGATGCGGGAAGCGCGGCGGGACATCGGAGTTGACGTGGTAGCCGGCGTCGTCGGTGTACACGGCTTTGCTGGACAGCATGACTGCAGAGCCGACCCCGGAAAGGTGGGGGAGCAGCAGGCGGGCGTCGGCAGCTGTGTAACAGGCGGCATCAACTACAAGGTCCGCGCCGTTTCCCAGGGCCTGCGCCAGATCGTGTCCGTTGCGCCGGTCCGATGCGAGGAAACGGGCGCCCGCAGCACGGAGAGCGGACGGCATCTTTGACGCGTCCCGGCCCGTGATGCGGACCTGCCACCCGGCCTCCAGGAAACGGTGCGCGACGGCCCGGCCCAGCACACCGGTGCCGCCAAGAATGACTGCCTGTTTCATTCGAACCACCCTAGTGGGCAACTGGCGAGACCGGCGGAGGCTGGGTCAACCATCGAGTGCTCCGTAACTGCCGTCTTCATGGGCGAAAACGGCAGTTCTGGAGCACTCGATCGGGTTTCAGGCACTCACAGCGTTAGCTCCGGGCGGCCAGGATCTGCTCGCGCAGGATGTCCGCGTGACCGCAGTGCTGGGCGAGTTCCCGGAGCATGTGCAGGTAGACCCACCGCAGGGGCAGCGCACCGCGCCGGTTGCCCCGGACGAGGTCGTCAAGATCCAGCGGTGCGGCCGCCCGGCGGGAGTCCTCGCAGGCCCGGCTGTAGGCGGCCTGCAGGCCCGCGATAGTATCGCCCGCATCGAGGATGAACGATTCGTCCGGGGTGGCAGGGATCCCGATCTCCGCCCGGGTCCGGCACGTGATGGCCTCGTCAAACCAGACCTTCTCCACGAACGTGGCGTGCTTGACCAGCCCCAGGAGGGTGGTCCGCGAGGGGACCAGCGATGCCCTGGCCTCCTGCTCCGTGAGCCCGTCCAGGCAGTTGTGCAGTGCCGCCCGGTGCTCGTCGAGGAACGCATCGAACTGGGTCCGCAGGTCCGCGGTGAGGGTTGCCGGATCCATGCTGGGAAGAGGGCTCATGGCCCCTCATCCTATGGCGGGCAGGCCCGGTCCGGAAGTGGCGGACCGGGCCTGCCCGGGGCACCGGTGCGGGGTCAGTGCCCGCGCGCGATCCATTCCTCAAGGTGCGGCGCTTCGGCGCCGATCGTCGTCGGGTCCCCGTGGCCCGTGCGGACCACCGTGTCAGCCGGGAGCGGCAGGAGCCGCTGGCGGATGGACTCGATGATGGTGGGGAAGTCGCTGAAGGACCGCCCGGTGGCCCCCGGGCCGCCCTGGAACAGCGTGTCGCCACTGAACACGGTGTGTTCAGAAACGGCGCCCTCGCTCTCGAGCAGGAAGCACATAGATCCGGGCGAATGGCCGGGGGTGTGCAGTGCCGTGAGCCTGGCCCCGGCGACGTCGAAGGTGTCGCCGTCGGCAATCGCGTGGTCCGGCCCGGTGCCGGGGAACACCCGCTCCCACAGCATCCAGTCGTCCCGGTTCAGGTACACGGGCGCATTCACGAGCGCCCGGACGTCGCCGACGGCGCGGATGTGGTCATCGTGGCCGTGCGTGAGCAGGATCGCGGCGACCTTCCGGCCCGCCACGGCCGCGGCCACGGCAGCGGGATCGTGCGCGGGGTCGATGATGACACATTCGGTGTCATCGCCGACGATCCACACGTTGTTGTCAACGTCCCAGGTGCCGCCGTCGAGCGAAAACGTCCCGGAGGTGACCAGCCGGTCGATCCGCAGGCCGTTCACCGTTCCGCCGCTCACAGTTCCACGACCGAGCGCAGCACAGCACCGGCGTGCATCTTGTCGAAGGCTTCTTCGATCTGGTCGATCGTGATCCGCTCCGTGACGAAGGCGTCCAGGTCCAGCTTGCCCTGCCGGTAGAGACTGATGAGCATGGGGAAGTCGCGCGAGGGCAGGCAGTCGCCGTACCAGGAGGACTTGAGCGAGCCGCCGCGGCCGAACACGTCCAGGAGCGGTAGCTCCAGGGTCATGTCGGGACTCGGGACGCCCACCAGCACCACGGTGCCGGCGAGGTCGCGGGCGTAGAACGCCTGCTTGTACGTTTCCGGGCGGCCGACGGCGTCGATCACGACGTCGGCGCCGAAGCCGCCGGTCAGTTCGCGGATGGCCTCGACCGGGTCGACGGCGGAGGAATCGACGGTATGGGTGGCGCCGAGGTCCTTGGCGCGTTCGAGCTTTTTCGGGTCGATGTCGACGGCGATCACGGTGGTGGCGCCGGCGAGCGCCGCACCGGCGATGGCCGCCACGCCCACCCCGCCGCAGCCGATCACGGCGACGGAATCGCCGCGCTGGACGTTCCCGGTGTTGATCGCGGCGCCGATGCCTGCCATCACACCGCAGCCGAGCAGCCCGACGGCGGCGGGGTCGGCGTCGGGATCCACCTTGGTGCACTGGCCGGCCGCCACGAGGGTCTTCTCGGCGAAGGCGCCGATGCCCAGGGCCGCGCTTAGCTCCGTGCCGTCTTCCAGCGTCATCTTCTGGGTGGCGTTGTGGGTGTTGAAACAGTACTGGGGCTCACCGCGGCGGCAGGCCCGGCACTCGCCGCAGACGGCACGCCAGTTCAGGACCACGCGGTCGCCGGGGGCGACCTCGGTGACGTCCGGTCCGACGGCGCTGACAACGCCCGTGGCCTCGTGGCCGAGCAGGAAGGGGAAGTCGTCGTTGATCGCGCCCTGCTTGTAGTGCAGATCGGTGTGGCAGACGCCGCACGTGAGGATGTCCACGAGGGCCTCGCCGGGACCGGGGTCCGGCACCAGGATCGTCTCCAGGGTGACGTCGGCATTCTTGGAACGGACTACTGCGCCCTTGACTTTATGGACCATGGCATAAGCTCCTCTGCTCGAATCGCGGTTTACCCGCACAACTTACCCGCTAATCTACCTGCACAACCTGCCGGGACAACGGGGGACGGCGCGGCCCGTGGGGGCCGCGCCGTCGTGATTTGATGCTGCTTTTGGATAAAGGAAGGCTAGGCGGCGAGCCGGCTCTTGACCTCGGCCGCGGAGGGGTTGGTGGCGGCGGTGCCGTCCGGGAACAGCACGGTGGGGACGGTGCGGTTGCCTCCGTTGAGCTGCTCCACGAGATCGGCAGTGCCTTCGACTTCCTCGATGTTGATCTCGGTGTACCCGATGCCCTGCGCGTCCAGCTGCTTCTTCAACCGGGTGCAGTAGCCGCACCACGTGGTCGAAAACATGGTGATGGTGCCGGTTTCGGGGGTGAAATCCACGAAGTTCTCCTCAAGCTAGTGGTTGGGGCCGGCGTGGAGGGCCGGGCGCCCACGGAAGTCGTACGTCACTTCCAATAACCGTACCGCGCAGCACACTATTCCCGCACGGCGGTCCGCGGTGGCATGCTGGAGGGCATGTGTGGACGCTACGTGATGGCCCGGGCCGTCGGAGACCTGCTGGCCGAGTTCGACGCCGAACTCGAACACGAGATCGCGATCCCGCCGTCGTGGAACGTCGCCCCGACCGCGGACGTGCCCATCCTGCTCGAACGGCTCATCGACGGGAACCCGGTGCGGCAGCTGCACCTTGCGCGCTGGGGGCTGGTGCCGTCCTGGGCCAAGGATCCCGGGATCGGCTCGAAGATGATCAACGCCCGCAGCGAGAGCGTACTGGAGAGGCCCTCGTTCCGGAAAGCCGTGCGGTCCCGGCGCTGCGCGGTCCCCGCGGACGGCTACTACGAATGGAAAGCCGGTGAGGGCCGCAGCAAGCAGCCGTACTACGTGCACCCGAGCGACGGCGCCCCGATGGTGTTCGCCGGACTGTACGAATGGTGGAAGGACCCGTCCAAGGCCGACGGCGACCCGCACCGCTGGCTGCTCTCGACATCGATCCTGACCACCGACTCGCCGCCCGAAGGCTATGCCGGCGGGATGCTGGCGGAACTGACGGCCCTGCACGACCGGGTCCCGCTGCCGATGGACCGGGCGACCATGCAGGCCTGGCTGGACCCGCACGCCGGGGACGCCGCCACCCTGGTGGACCTGGTCCGCTCGGGGGCGCACGATGTTGCCGAGGGCTGGACGATCGACGCCGTCGGTACCGCGGTCGGAAACGTGAAGAATGACTCCGCCGAACTCATCAAGCCGGTAGGCAGCCTGTTCTAGTCACAGCGTCACAGTGCCGCCGTCATCGACCTCCCAGCCGGGGTTGAAGGCGACCTCCCAGCGGTAGCCGTCGGGATCGGCAAAGTACCCGGTGTAGCCGCCCCAGGGCTGGGTCTTCGGCGCCGCGACGATCGTGGCTCCCGCGGACTCGGCCTCCGCCATTACCCAGTCAACTTCCGCCGCGCTGCCCAGGTTGTGGCTCAGCGTGATGCAGGGAATGCCGGCAGGGGGATCGGTGGCCGCTTCAGACTGCATCTGGCCGGCGTCCCAGAGCGAGAGGATGAGGCCGTGATTGGCCTGGATAAAGAGGACCTCGCCCCGGACTTCCCGGCGGACGGGCCAGCCCAGGCCATCTACATAGAAACTGCGGGAGGCGTCAACACTGCGGACACCCAGTGAAATTAAATCGACTCGTGGCTGCATCTTTGGATACTGTCATGAACATGTCCACAAATCACGGATACGACAAAGATGCCCAGGCCGACAAGGCACAGCTCGCAGCTGTGCGGGTGGCGGTGGATGAGGTGGATGAGCAGATCGTGGCCCTGATCGGCCGCCGGGAGCGGCTGATCCGGATCGCCGGGACCCTGAAGGCAGACAGCGCGGAAGTTCGGGCGCCGGGCCGCGTGGAGCGCGTGATCGAACACGTCAAGGCCGTCGCGGAGCAGAAGGACATCGATCCCGACATCGTCGAGAAGACCTACCGCGCCATGGTGGAGGCCTTCACAGCGCTCGAACTCGAAGTGTACAAAGCCGGCAGCTGAGGCTTGCGCTTCCTCCCGGGCCAGCGCGCCTAGAGGGCCTCTTCCACGGGCACGTTGGACTGGTAGTCCCGGCCGTCGGCGTCGCTGAACGCCGTCATGAGGTGACCCTTGGGCAGCCCCAGCACCGTGGTGAGCGGGAAATGGCCGGTAATGGTGTTGCCCGAGTGCTCGACGCCCTTGAGGTCGAAATTTTCCTCGGTGCCGTCATGGCTGAAGCAATAGAAGGACACGGCCTCGCCGTTCATGAACTCGATCCCCATTCTTCGCTGATGGGAATGGTCCGGGGTTGCCGCCACGAGCCCCACCACATAGGCGCCCTGGCCGGGGATATTTCCGTCTATATCAAAAGTCGCCACCAAGGTTGAATCCTTGGCGGCGATGCTTACGTGCTTCAGGAGTGCGTTGTGGGAGCTCATGGCTCAATCCTGCTACCTGCACCTGCGTCCGTCCACCCCTGATCTGTCGGTCGTCTGCGGAGCAGCTCGTTCGCGGCGTGGGGATCGGCGGTGCCGACCCCGGTCCCATTGACGTGGTCGCGTCGGGCTGCCTTCCTCCGGCGTCCCGCGGCGACGATGAGCACCGCGACGGCGATAGCTGCCGCCCCGGCGGCGGCGGCGATGCCTGCCGGAGAACTCCACAGGCCGGCGGCCGCGTCACCGGATGGGGCTGTGGCGGAAGCCGGGGTCTCCTGGTGCTGGGGGCTGCCGGACGCCGGTGCCGAGGCCGGGGCATAGCGGGACACGGAGCCGTTGTTGGCGCCGGTGCCCGGGCTCGCCACGATGATGGTCCCGTCCGGGGCTACCGCGAGGTGGCCGGGGTTGTTCTCCGTCGGGATGGAGCGGCCCGCTGTTGTGGCGCCCGGCGTTATCGCGGACAGCGCGGGGCTGAGGGCGCTGGCCACGTAGAGGGTCCCGTCTTGCCCGACGGCGGCCTCCGTGGGTCCGCCCGGGACATAGATGGTGTAGGCCACGGTGTCGGCGCCTGGTGTGATGACAGCGACGTGACTGGAACTGATGTTGGTGACATAGATGGTCCCGTCGGGTCCGGCGGCGATCCCATGGGGGTTCTCTGTCTTCCCGGGGGTGGAGCTGACCTGGATGGTCCGTGAGACGGTGTGCGCTCCGGCCGGGATCACCGAGACCGTCCCGTCGTCCTGGTTCGTCACGAACGCGGTGCCGTCCTTCGAGACCGTCACTTCCACCGGGCCGGCGCCGACCGTGACAGTGCGGTCCACCGTCGATCCCCTGGGTGCGATGATCGACACGGTGCGTTCGGCAGGGTTCGGAACGAAGACCGTGCCGTCGGGTCCGACGGCGATCAGATGGTTCCCGCGCGACACCGGAATGTTCCTTGCGACGGCGGCCGCTCCGGCAGGGATGACGCCCACCACGTCCTGGCCCGTGGCACTGTCGCGTTGGGCCACGTACAGGGTGCCGTCCGGGGCCAGCGCGATCCCGGAGACATTGTTGCCCGTGCTGATGGTGCGGGAGGGTTGGGGCGCTCCCGGCGGTATCACCCGGACGCCGCCGGCCGCGCCGTAATTTCCCACGTACGCAGTGCCGTCAGCACCAACCGCCACCCCGACCGGTGTCCCGCCGACGTCGAGAACCTCCGCAGAGGCCGCCGCGGCCGGTGCCGCTCCCAGAAAAAGGACCGCTCCCACGGCGGCAGCCGTCCTCAGGCTTTGATGCTTCACTCTTTTCTACCCCCCATAGATGTGCCGTGCACCATGGCGCTGCAGTGCCGGTTCAAGAAGCCTACTCCGCGGAACCCGTGAGTTCTGGCCTGCGCAGTCCGCCGCGCCATCATGCATCCGGTGCAATGCCGCAAGGAATGGGTTTTGTCGCCACTCCGACGTAGACTGGCGTTATTCGAAGATATGTTCGAATAACGTGAATGCAGTGGCGTGAACGCAATGGCGTGAAAGCGGGGACTGGGCCGGCTCCAGCCCGGACTGGGTCGGGAGGCAACGTGGGCATGTTCAGCGAGTCCGTGGATGTCGCCTGCACGCCCTCCGGGCAGCCCCTGCGGCTCGACTGGGCGGGCCGGCACTACACGGTCTGCGCGGAACCGGTCCGCTGGTATGAACGCCGCCAGTGGTGGACGGAGGAAAGCCGGGCGCCCCTCGGGAGCGGTCCGGGCCTGGTGGACCACGAGATCTGGCGGGTCCAGGTGCGTGCCGCCGGGGAGGACGCGGCGGAGCCCACCCTCACCCTTGACCTGAGCCGGCACGTCAGCAGCGGCCGGTGGCGGCTCGTGCGAATCCACGACGCCCTGCAGCCCCACCGGAAGCCCGAAACAGCATGAGCTTCACCCATCTGCACGTCTCCACCGCCTTCAGCGCCCACTACGGCGTCTCATGGCCGGAGGAGCTGGCCGCGGCCGCAGCCGCCGACGGCGCCACAGCACTGGCCTGCACGGACCGTGACGGGCTGTACGGAACCGTCAAGCACCTGAAGGCGTGCATGGCCGCCGGGCTGGACGCGATCGTCGGGGTGGACCTCGCGGTCTTTGACGACGACGGCGACCTCCGCACCCAGCTCGGGGGACGCGTCGTCGTGCTGGCGCACGGGCACAACAACGGCGCCGGTTACCGGGCGCTGTGCCGGCTGATCTCCGACGCCCATGCCCGCACCACGGGCAAGGCGCAGGGAGCGGTTCCGGTGGCCGTCACCCGGGCCGAACTGGCCTCCCGCACCCTGGACCCGGAAACCCTGCAGCCGGTCCTGACGGTGCTGATCGGTCCGGACTCCGACGTCGGCCGTGCCATGGGCGGCCGGCGGTACCTGCGGCCCCGCACCCTGTTCAAACGCTGGCTGGATGCCATGCCCCCCGGGACGCTGGCGGCGGAGGTCGTTTCCCAGCTCAGTCCGCCCGGGGAACCGCTGAGCACCGCCCACGCGGTGCGCATGCTCAAACTCGCCGCGGAACACGGGGTGCCCGCCGTGCTGAGTAACGCCGTGCGGTATGTCGCCGAGGACGGCGCGGCCACGGCCGACGTGCTGGACTCCGCCCGGACGCTCAAATCCCTGCCCGAGCTCTCCGCCGCCCCGCTGCTGCAGCCCAACGGGCAGGGCTGGCTCAAATCGGCGGCCCGGATGCTCGAACTGGCCAAGGAGATCATCCATGCCGCCGGGTACGGCACGGCGGACCTCAAACGGCTCCTCGCCCAGACCGAGGCGCTCGCGGACCGCTGCCGCATGGACCCCGTGGCCGACATGGGCTGGAAGCAGCCCGTGGTCCCGGAAGCCTCCGTGATCGGGATCGCCGGCGACGCGCTCGCAGAGCTGACCCTGCGCTGTGAGGCCGGCATCGGCCGCCGCTTCCCGGGAATCTCCGGGCAGCGGGAACAGCAGATGCGAACCCGGCTGGAACACGAGCTCCGGATCATCGACTCGCTGGGCTTCGCCTCCTACTTCCTGACCGTCGCCGAAGTCTCACGGATGATCCTGGCCATGGGCGTCCGGGCTGCCGCCCGCGGTTCGGGCGCCTCCAGCCTGGTCAACTACCTGATCGACATCAGCCAGGTGAACCCGCTCCAGCACGACCTCATCTTTGAACGCTTCCTCTCCCGTGACCGCGCCACGCTGCCCGACATCGACATCGACGTCGAAAGCGCCGAACGGCACAACGTCTACCGGAAGATCTTTGAGCGCTTCGGAGCCGAACGCGTCACGCTGATGAGCATGCAAAACGGCTACCGCGCTCGCGGTGCCGTGCGGGACGCCGGCCTGGCCCTGGGCATGGACGACGGCGAGGTCGGGGAAATCGCCAAGCAGCTGTGGCGGTTCTCGGCCAGGCACTTCCGCGAAGCCCTTGTGGAGAAACCCGAGCTGAAGGAATTCGCCGACCGGGTGGAGCAGCGCGGCTTCACCGAAAACCAGCAGCTGGACCTGCTGGTGGACCTCACGGAACGGCTGGACCGGCTGCCCCGCCACATCTCCATGCACCCGTGCGGCGTAATCCTCGGCGATGCCACCCTGCTGGACCGCACCCCCGTGCAGCCCAGCGGCCTGGGCCTGCCCATGAGCCAGTTCGACAAGCACGACATGGACCCCATGGGCATGCTCAAACTCGATGTCCTGGGCGTCAGGATGCAGAGCGCCATGGCCTTCGCCGTCCGGGAGGTCATCCGGCTCCACCCCTCCAAGGCCGAGGTAGTGGCCGCCGGCGCACATCAGGCCGGTCCGGACGGGACGGGCCCGGATTACATTGCCGAGGACGGGCACATCGACCTCAACGCGGTCCCGCTCGATGACGAACCGACCTTTGAACTGATCCGCAGCACCCACACCCTGGGCTGTTTCCAGATCGAATCCCCGGGCCAGCGCGAACTGATCGGCAAGATGGCACCCCGGGAATTCAACGATCTCATCATTGACATCTCGCTGTTCCGCCCCGGCCCGATGAAATCCGACATGGTCCGGCCCTTCCTGGAGCACCGGCACGGATTCGCCCCCGAGGTCTACCCGCACCCCGACCTCAAACCGGTCCTCAAGGAGACCCACGGGGTCACCGTCTTCCACGAACAAATCCTCAAAACCTTCGACGTCATGACCGGATGCGGGCTGGCGCGCGCCGACGAATTCCGCCGGGCACTGGGCAACGACGTCCTGGAAGCCAAGGTGGAGGAGTTCTTCCGGAAGGAGGCGCGGGCCCGGAACTACAGCCCCGAGGTGGTGGACAAGGTCTGGGGCACGCTGAAGGCCTTTGGCAGCTTCGGGTTCTGCAAGGCCCACGGAGCCGCCTTCGCCGTGCCCACCTACCAGTCGGCCTGGCTCAAGGCGCACCACCCGGAGGCCTTCCTGGCCGGACTCTGGGAGCATGACCCCGGCATGTACCCCAAACGCCTGCTCGTGGCCGAGGCGCGCCGGCTGGGCATCCCCATCCTTCCCCTCGACATCAACCGGAGCCAGGCCGAGTACCGGGTGGAACGGGTGGAATCCGGGCCGGACCGGGGCAAGCTGGGCATCCGGCTGAGCCTGAACGGCATCTTCGGGCTCTCCGCCGCCGAACTGAAGCGGATTGTGGCCGGCCAGCCCTACGATTCCCTGGCGGACCTGCGCGCCCGGTCGCGGCTGAGCAGGCCGAGTATCCAGCGCTTGGCCCAGCTGGGCGCCTTCGACACCCTGCACCGGGCGTCCGGGGGAGCGGCGAACCGGGCGGATCTGGTCCAGCACCTGCAAAAGCTCCAGACCCGCCCGCACCGGAAGGGCGTGGAGGTCATTGAGGGCCAGTTGGCGTTGCCGCTGGGTGACGTGGAGCTGAAGAACCTCAAGGCGGTGCTGCCCGCGCCCAGCATGGTGGACAACGTGCGGGCGGAACTGGACCTCATGGCCGTGGACGTCAGCGAGCATCTCATGACCAGCCACCGTCCGCTGTTGGACCGGCTCGGCGTCACCACCGCGGACAAGTTGCTGGGACTGCGCAACGGCACGGAGGTGCTGGTCGCCGGGGTGCGGGTGGCGACCCAGACCCCGCCCATGCGCGGCGGCCGCCGGGTGGTGTTCATCAGCGTCGACGACGGCACGGGCTGCGTGGATTCGGTCTTCTTCCACGAGGCGCAGGAGCAGTCCGGGTCCTTGCTGTTCGGGACCCGTTTGCTGCTGATCCGCGGCACCACCCGCCGGACCGGGCCGCGGGGGATCAGCATCAGCGCCTCCATGGCCTGGGACCTCAGCCGCCCCGAAACCCTGCCGTTTCCGGAAGCGGCGCCGGGCGCCCCCGCCTATCCCGGGCCGGAGCTGCCCGGCCCCGTGCCCGGCCCCCTGGACGGGATCAGCCGGAACCTCGCCATTACCGGGCTGGGCGGCTGACCGGCCCGCGGCGCGGCCGCAATAGCGTTGCGCCTGCGGCGCCACCGCACCCGTGGCGCGTTGGTTGGCCTCTGGAGAAACCGATAGCATGGACGAGGCTGGCTGTGGTCCCCGTACGCCACAAGCTACGAAGCCTTAACTTTGAATAGGAGACACCCGTGTCAGATGCCCAGCAGATCACCCTTCTCGTCGACGGCGAAGAGACCAAGGTGACTACCGGGACCACCGGCGCGGAACTCTTCTTTGAGCGCCGCGATGTTGTTGTGGCCCGCGTCAACGGCGAGTTGAAGGACCTGGACCAGCCCCTTCCCGAGAACGCCACGGTCGAGGCCATCACCATTGATTCCCCGGACGGGCTCAACGTCCTGCGCCACTCCACGGCCCACGTCATGGCCCAGGCCGTGCAGCAGCTGCGCCCCGACGCGAAGCTCGGCATCGGCCCCTACATCACTGACGGCTTCTACTTCGACTTCGACGTCGCGGAACCGTTCACCCCGGAAGACCTGAAGGCCCTGGAAAAGATGATGCAGAAGATCATCAACCAGAATCAGAAGTTCGTGCGCCGCGTCGTCACCGAGGACGAGGCCCGCGAGGCGATGAAGGACGAGCCCTACAAGCTTGAGCTCCTGGGCAAGAAGAACGACGCCGCCGACGCCGGAGAGGGCGTCAACGTCGAGGTGGGCGCCGGCGACCTCACCATCTACGACAACGTGGACCGCAAGAGCGGGGACAGCATCTGGTGCGATCTGTGCCGCGGACCGCACCTGCCGAACACCAAGCTGATCTCCAATGCCTTCGCCCTGACCCGGTCCTCGGCCGCCTACTGGCTGGGCAATCAGAACAACCAGCAGCTGCAGCGCATCTACGGCACCGCCTGGCCCACCAAGGATGCGCTCAAGGCCTACCAGGAGCGCATCGCCGAGGCCGAGCGCCGCGACCACCGCAAACTCGGCGCGGAACTGGACCTGTTCTCCTTCCCGGACGAGCTCGGCTCCGGCCTGCCGGTCTTCCACCCCAAGGGCGGCATCATCCGCAAGGCCATGGAGGACTACTCCCGGCAGCGCCACGTCGATGCCGGCTACGAGTTCGTCTACACCCCGCACATCACCAAGGGCCACCTCTATGAGGTCTCCGGCCACCTGGACTGGTACCGCGAGGGCATGTTCCCGGCCATGCACATCGACGCGGAACTGAACGAGGACGGCACGGTCCGCAAGCCGGGCCAGGACTACTACCTCAAGCCGATGAACTGCCCCATGCACAACCTGATCTTCAGGTCCCGGGGGCGCTCGTACCGCGAACTGCCGCTGCGGCTCTTCGAATTCGGCTCGGTCTACCGCTACGAGAAGTCCGGCGTGGTCCACGGCCTGACCCGCGTCCGGGGCATGACCCAGGACGACGCCCACATCTACTGCACCCGCGAGCAGATGAAGGACGAGCTCACCACCACGCTGAACTTCGTCCTCGGGCTGCTCAAGGACTACGGCCTGGACGACTTCTACCTCGAGCTTTCCACCAAGAACCCGGACAAGTTTGTCGGCGACGACGCCACGTGGGAGGAAGCCACCCGCACCCTCGCCGAGGTGGCCGAAGCCTCCGGCCTGGAGCTGGTCCCGGATCCGGGCGGAGCCGCGTTCTACGGCCCCAAGATCTCGGTCCAGGCCAAGGACGCGCTCGGCCGCACCTGGCAGATGTCCACCATCCAGCTGGACTTCAACCTGCCCGAACGCTTCGAGCTCGAGTTCCAGGCCGCCGACGGCACCCGCCAGCGGCCCGTGATGATCCACCGTGCCCTGTTCGGCTCGGTGGAGCGCTTCATGGGCGTGCTGACCGAGCACTACGCCGGCGCCTTCCCGGCCTGGCTGGCTCCCGTGCAGGTGGTGGGCATCCCGGTGGCGGAGGCCTTCAACGACTACATGTTCGACGTCGTCGGCCAGCTCAAGGCGGCCGGCATCCGTGCCGAGGTGGACATCTCCTCGGACCGCTTCCCCAAGAAGATCCGCACGGCCAGCAAGGACAAGATCCCGTTCGTGCTGATCGCCGGCGGAGACGACGCCGAGGCGGGAGCCGTGTCCTTCCGCTTCCGTGACGGCAGCCAGGACAACGGCGTGCCCGTCGCCGAAGCCGTCCAGCGGATCGTCGACGCTGTCCGCAACCGGACCAGCTAGGCAGACGGAAGGGCAGCGCGTGCAGGAATCCACAGGGGCCGGGCCGGAGTATCCGGGCGACCACGCCGTGACGGACGACTTCGGCCTGGCCGGGGTCCCGGACGCTTTTCAGCGTCTGTGGACCCCGCACCGGATGGCGTACATCAAGGGGGGCCAGCACCAGTTCAAGAACGTGGATGACTGCCCGTTCTGCGTCGCGCCCGAGCGGGAGGACGAGGACTCCCTGATCGTGTACCGGGGACGGACCAGCTACGTGGTGCTGAACCTCTTCCCGTACAACCCGGGTCACCTGCTGATATGCCCCTACCGGCACATCCCCGATTACACCGATCTCACGGTCGAGGAAACGGCGGAATTCGCCGAGTTGACCCAGACGGCCATGCGGGTGTTGCGGAAGGTCGCCAACCCGACCGGCTTCAATCTAGGCATGAACCAGGGCGTCACCGGCGGGGCGGGTATCGCCGGCCACCTGCACCAGCATGTGGTGCCGCGCTGGGGCGGGGACGGCAATTTCTTCCCCATCATTGCCCAGACCAAGGCGATCACCCAGACGCTCGGCGAAGTTCGCCAGCAGGTGGCCGACGCCTGGCCGCAGGAAATGCCCGCGGAGCAAGAGGCGGCCGGGGAGCAGGATGCTTAACAGGCACGCGCGCGGGTTTTTTACCGCGCTGTTTTCTCCGGTGGCCCGCTGGCTGCTGAAGATCGGCGTCTCCCCGGACGCCGTCACCGTGGTGGGCACGCTGGGTGTGGTGGTCGGCGCGCTCGTGTTCTACCCGCTGGGCCAGCTCTTCTGGGGAACCCTGTTCATCACGGCCTTCATTTTCTCCGACGTCATCGATGGCATCATGGCCCGGATGCAGCATCGCGGCGGCCGGTGGGGCAACTTTCTGGACTCCACCCTGGACCGCGTGGCCGACGGCGCTCTGTTCGCTGGCGTCGCCGTCTGGTTCTTCACGGGAGGCACCAATCCGCCGATCGCCATTGCCGCCGTCGTCTGCCTCGTGCTGGGCATGGTGGTCTCCTACGCCCGGGCCAAGGCCGAGGCCCTGGGTTTTCACGCCAACGTCGGCATCGCGGAGCGCGCCGAGCGGCTCGTGTCCGTGCTGGTGGTCACGGGACTCACCGGACTGGGCCTGCCCTCCGTGGTGC
The DNA here is from genome assembly GCF_900104405.1 of Arthrobacter sp. ok909. Lineage (NCBI taxonomy): Bacteria > Bacillati > Actinomycetota > Actinomycetes > Micrococcales > Micrococcaceae > Arthrobacter > Arthrobacter sp. ok909. Next base: position 122,633 of record NZ_FNJS01000010.1, read on the forward strand.
TTTTCGTGACCCTGTGCCTCCTCGCGACGGCGAGCCTGGTCACCGTGATCCAGCGCATCATGACCGTCCACCGCCAATCGCTGGAGGAACCGGACGGCACCGCCTCCGAACGCGCCGCCTGAGCAGGCCGCGCGGCGTCCCGGCGGGCGGGCAGAATCCCCGGCCCCGGGCGCATTTGGGCTACTGTAACCAGAATTCTGCCGCGCCCCGGCCGGGGGCTAGTATTAGCTTTACCGGCCAATGGATCCGGTAATCCGGTGTGTGCGAGGCACGTCATGAACGTGCCGTCCGCGCTCCGGCGAGGTCATCTATCTACCCATAGGGGTTTTTGTGTCTACACCTGATGTAAGCAGCGAAGCCGGCGCGTCCGCGAAGAACGTCACGGGCAGCAGCCGCGTCAAGCGCGGCATGGCGGAGATGCTCAAGGGCGGCGTCATCATGGACGTCGTCAACGCCGAGCAGGCCCGCATCGCCGAAGACGCCGGTGCCGTGGCCGTGATGGCGCTGGAACGTGTTCCGGCCGATATCCGTGCCCAGGGCGGCGTGTCCCGCATGTCCGACCCGGACATGATCGACAAGATCATCGCGGCCGTATCCGTGCCGGTCATGGCCAAGGCCCGGATCGGGCACTTCGTCGAGGCACAGGTCCTGCAGTCCCTGGGCGTGGACTACATCGACGAGTCCGAGGTCCTGACCCCGGCCGACTACACCAACCACATCGACAAGTGGAAGTTCACGGTTCCCTTTGTCTGCGGTGCGACCAACCTGGGTGAGGCCCTGCGCCGCATCAACGAGGGTGCGGCGATGATCCGCTCCAAGGGTGAGGCCGGCACCGGGGACGTCTCCAACGCCACGACCCACATGCGCCAGATCCGCGCCGAGATCAAGAAGCTCGCCTCCATGCCCGAGGACGAGCTCTACGTCGCGGCCAAGGAACTGCAGGCCCCGTACGAACTGGTCAAGGAAGTCGCCGCGACCGGCAAGCTCCCGGTGGTCCTGTTCACCGCCGGCGGCATCGCCACCCCCGCCGACGCCGCGATGATGATGCAGCTCGGCGCCGACGGCGTGTTCGTCGGCTCCGGCATCTTCAAGTCCGGCAACCCGGCCCAGCGTGCCGCCGCCGTCGTGAAGGCCACCACTTTCTACGACGACCCGGACGAGATCGCCAAGGCCTCCCGCGGCCTGGGCGAGGCCATGGTCGGCATCAACGTCGACGAGATCCCGCAGCCCCACCGCCTCGCAGAGCGCGGCTGGTAACCCGGCAGTACTACGGCATTAGCGTCGACGGCGGCGAGTCACCTTTCCTGGGTGACTCGCCGCCGTCGTGCGTTAACCCCATCGATTGCTCCGCAAACGCCCTTATCAAGCTTCAAAAGGGCGCCTGCGGAGCAACCGATGAAGGGTTAGTCGAGGCCGCGGCGCTTCAGCAGCGGTTCGAGGTCCGCGTCCCGGCCGCGGAAGGCACGGAATGACTCCAGCGGGTCCCGGCTGTTGCCGCGGGAGAGCAGCTCCGCCCGGAAGAAGTTGCCGTTGTCGCGGCTGAGGCCGCCGTGTTCCTTGAACCATTCCACGGTGTCGGCGTCCAGGACTTCGCTCCAGATGTAGGAGTAGTAGCCGGCGGCATACCAGCCGCCGGCGAATATGTGCTGGAAGTAGCCGGTCCGGTAGCGCGGCGGGATCAGGCTGTGCGCGATGCCCGCCGCTGCGAGGGCCTTGGCTTCGAATTCCACCGCATCCTCGGGGATGTCGGAGCCGTCCAGGACATGCCACGCCAGGTCCAGCATGGCCGCGCCGAGGTATTCCGTGGTGCCAAAGCCTTCGCCCCAGAGCTGCGCGGCGTTGAGTTTGTCTACGGTGTCCTGCGGCAGGGGCTCGCCGGTCGCATGGTGGCGTGCATAGTTGGCCAGGACCTCGGGCCACATGATCCACATTTCGTTGACCTGCGACGGGTATTCCACGAAGTCCCGCGGCACGTTCGTACCGGAGAACCGGGGATAGGTGACGGCGGAGAACAGGCCGTGGAGGGCATGGCCGAACTCGTGGAATGTGGTGCGGAGCTCGTCCAGGGTCAGCAGGGTGGGCTCGCCGGCCGGCGGCTTGGAGATATTGAGGTTGTTAATCACCACCGGGCGGGTGTTCAACAGTCCGGACTGCTCCACGAGGGAGTTCATCCAGGCGCCTCCACGCTTGGTGTCGCGGGTGTAGTAGTCGCCCAGGAAAAGGCCCAGGTCCGTGCCGTCGGAATTCTTCACTTCCCAGACGCGCACGTCCGGGTGATAGCCGGCCAGGTCCGCCCGTTCGTGGAACGTGATCCCGTACAAGGCATTCGCCGCGAAGAACACGCCGTCGTTCAGGACCCGGTCCAGCTCGAAGTAGGGGCGCAGGGCCTGCTCGTCCACGGCGTACCGCTCACGCTTGACCTCGGCCGAGTAGTACGCCCAGTCCCAGGCCTCGAGCGGGTGCCCGGCGGCCTCGGCCAGCGCCTCGGCCTCGGCGTCGGCATTGCGGACGGCGGCAGGGGCCAGCCGGCTCATCATGTCCTGCACGGCCTGGAAGTCCGGTGCCGTCTGCCGGTCCACCGTCAGCTCGGCGAAGTTCGCGAACCCCAGAAGGCTCGCCTTCTCGGCGCGGAGCCGGACCATGTCCTTGACCAGGTCGAGCACATCGAAGCTGCCGCCGTCGCTGCCGCGGCCGATCGAGGCCTCGTAGAGCCGCCGGCGGACATCCCGGTTCGAAAGGGCGGCCATGGCGGGCTGGTTGCTGGGCTGGATCAGCGTCAGCAGGAACTTGCCCTCGTGCCCGGCGGTCCGCGCGGCCTCGGCGGCGCTGGCGATGTCGTCGTCGGGCAGTCCGGTGAGGTCGGCAGCGTCGTCCAGCAGCAGGGCAGCAGACTTCATGCCTTCCTTGACGCGCTGCCCGAACTCCGTGCCGAGCCTGGCAAGCTCGGCGTTGACGGCCTTGAGCCGCTCCTGGCCGGCGTCGTCGAGCTGGATGCCCGAGGCACGGAACTCCTTGAGGTATTCGTCCACGAGCCGGGCGGACTCCGAGTCCAGGGCGGTCGTGTCCAGCGCCGCGAAGCGTTCGTAGAGCTTCCGGTTGAGGTACACCGCATCCTGGTGGGCGGAAAAGAGCGGGGAAAGGCGGGTCTCGAGATCGCGGATGGCATCTGAGGCGTGCGCGGAAACCAGCGTGAAGAACGAGGCGGCCGCCCGTTCCAGGAGCCGGCCGGAACGTTCCATGGCCAAGGCGGTGTTCTCGAAAGACGGGGCCGCCGGGTCGGACACGATGGCCTGGATCTCGGCGAGATGCTCAGCCAGGCCGGCTTCAACGGCCTCGGCGTAGTGCGCGTCTTGGATCTGCGCGAAAGGCGGCAGGCCGTAGGGCAGGGTGCTGGGGCTCAGGAGGGGATTGGTCATGAAGCGACTCTTTCATGCAGGACGCGGGTTCTCAACGATCGCCTCAGTGTGTTGTGGCTGCCCCCACCGTAGGATGGCCGGCATGGGGAACCTCAGTGCCGGTCTGCGTGGCCGGATCGTTGCCGCTGCCTCCGCCGTTGCCTCAGCCGTTGTCCTGGCGGTGTTGTTGGCATCCTGCGGACTCCTCGCCGGACCAGGCGAACCAAGTCCGTCGCCGGCAACCGGCAGCACCGGGGAAGCGGCAGAGGGCCCCGGGCCGCCGTCGGGCACGCCGACGCCGACGCCGGGTAAGGGTCCCGGCTGTGCGGCCGTCCGCTGCACCTCCGTCCTGGTCACCGGGGACATGCTGGTTCACCCCCAGCTCTGGCAGCAGGCCCGCGAGGACGCCCGCGCTGCCGGTGCCGCGGGGCTGGACTTCGGGCCGTTGCTGGAGGGCCAGCGGCGCTACATCGAGCAGAGCGACGTGGCGATCTGCCATCTGGAGACCCCGGTGGCGGGCCCGGACGGACCGTTCTCCGGGTATCCCTCCTTCAACGTACCGCCGCAGATTATCACCGCCGTGCGGGGTGTGGGCTATCAGGCCTGCACGACGGCCAGCAACCACACGGTTGACCGCGGCACCGCTGGCCTCGTCCGCACCCTGGACGCCCTCGACGCCGCCGGGCTGCGGCACTCAGGCTCATACCGGACCGAGGCGGAGTCGCAGGGAGTCCTGATCCTGCAGACTCCAGCGGCCAGAATCGCCGTCGTCGATGCCACGTACGGCCTCAACGGGCTGCGTGCCGAACAGTCCTGGCAGGTCGACCTGCTCGATCCGGCCGCAATGATTTCCAAGGCGCGCAAGGCCCGGGCATTGGGCGCGGACATCGTGCTGGGGGTCATGCACGCCGGCGATGAGTACTCCAGTGAACCGAACGCCCAGCAGCGGGAGGTCGCCCATACGCTTGTGGACAGCGGCCAGTTCAGCATGATCTACGGTCACCACAGCCATTCGGTGCTGCCGATCGAGAAGTACAAAGGCACGTGGATTGTGTACGGGCTCGGCAATGGCATCACGGAACTCTCGCCATCGTTCGCGGTCAACAACGAGGGCCTGTTGGTCCGGGTGCAGTTCAGCCAGGACGCGGCCGGGGCCTGGGCTGCCTCGGACCTGGCCTGGGCGCCGTCGGTGGTAGTCCGCGGACCCTACCGCTGGTGTTCGGTGGCTGCCGACGCGCCGCAGGGCCGTTGTGCAGGTACGGCGGCGGACGCCGCCACGCGCCGGCGCACCACGGCAGCGGTCGAGTCGATGGGCGCCGCGGCCGCGGGCGCTCACGAGCTTATTCTTTCCCGGAAGCCCTAAGCTTGGGCGGCATGGAGATGATCAACGAACGGCGGCGTACCGTCGCGTCGCGCGGGGCCGACCTGGCCGTGTTCGAGTTTGGCCCGGAACCGGGACCGGACGTGCCCACCCTGCTCCTGGTTCACGGCTACCCTGACGACCATCGGGTGTTCCTGCCGGCCATCCGGGAGCTGGCCCGGACCCACCATGTGGTGGCCTACGACACCCGCAACGCCGGCGCATCCGCCGTCCACGGCCCGGACGGGGACTATTCACTGACGACGCTCGTGGACGACGTCTTCGCCGTGCTGGCCGCTGCCGGCACCCCGGCGGTCCATCTCGTCGGGCACGACTGGGGGTCGATCCAAGGCTGGGCAGCCGTGCAGGACCCCAGGGCGGCCGGCCGGATCAGCCGCTACACGAGCATTTCCGGCCCCGACCTGGGGCACTTCTCCCGCTGGATCCGAGGACGCGTCCGGAACCCGCGGGCCTGGCCGGAGCTGACAGGGCAGCTCCTGCGCAGCTGGTATGTCGGGGCGTTCCTCGTCCCTGTCCTGCCGGAAGCCGCGTGGCGGCTGTTCTTGACCCGGCGCTACGAAAGGACGGCAAAGCGCGACGTCGGCAACGATCCCGTCCGGGGCCTGGCCCTGTACCGCAGCAACTTCCGCGGCCCGCGGAAACCGGCCGCCCCGGTCCGGGTGACCGTTCCGGTGCACGTCGTCGTGCCGCTGAAGGACCCGTTCCTGGTGCCGGGCCTCGTCGAGGGGCTCGAAGCGTGGGTGGACGATGTAACAGTCACCAGGGTGGACGGCGGGCACTGGTGGCCCGCCACCCGGCCGGCCGAGTTCGCGGCACTGTTGCGGCAGTCGGGAGCGACGCCTTAGGGCGGCATGGTGATGGCGGGGTTGGCCGGGGACGAAAGATCACCGCGGAACGGGGTGTTCCGCAACGGGATGGAATACGTGACGTGGGGCCGGGGCGGGAAGTCCCTGCTGTTCGTCCAGGGCGGGCCGGGGAGCTCCGTGCCGCGGGGGCTGCTGGGTGCCCTGTTCCGGCGGGAGTTTGATGCCTACCTCAAGGCCGGCTACGCCGTCTGGATCGTCACCCGCCGGCGCAACATGCCGCCGTCGCACACGGTCGCCGACATGGCTGAGGACTACGCACGGCTGATTGCCGAGGAGTTCGGGGGACGGGTGGACCTGGTGGTGGCCGAATCCTTCGGCGGAATGATCGGGCAGCACCTGGCCGCCTTCCACCCGGAGTCGTTCCGGCACATCGCCTTGGTGGTCACGGGGGCCGAGCTCAGCGCGTGGGGCAAGGACGTGGACCACCGGATGGCTGCGGCCGTCACCGGCGGCGATACGGCCGGCGCGGGGACTGCCCTGGCGGAGTACCTCTTCCGCGGTCCGCGCACGCACTGGCTGCGGACGCTGGTAGGACCCGCCGTCGGCAGGCGCGTGATGGGCCGTTCCGGCTGCCCCGGCGCGGACGTCCTGACCGAGGCCCGGGCCGGGTTGGCCTTCGACGCGCGGTCCATTCTGCCGCTGATCCGGCCGCCCGTCCTGCTCCTCTGCGGCGGCCGGGACGCGTTCTTCCCTCGGTCCGTCATCGAGGAGACCGCGCGTCTGATCCCGGACTGCACCCTCACCGTCTATCAGCGATGGGGCCATGTCCGGACGGCATCCAGCAGACGGGTGCCCCGGGACGTCCTGGCTTTCGTCCGGGCGCGTTGATGGCAGACCCGGCCGGTGGACAGCTACGCGAACCAGACCGGCACCGGCCGGCGGCCCACGGGCTACCCGGCGGCGGCCGGCTGTTCGATGTCGGCAGTGAGGTCGAGGCTCATGAAGACGCTGTGCGGATCGGGCTCGTAGCCGGCGAACGGCGGGCATTCCGCGAAGCCGTGCCGGTTATACAGCCGCCGCGCGGGGGCGAAAAACTCGTGGCTGCCGGTCTCCAGGAACAGCCGACGGTACCCGCTGGTCCGGGCCTCGGCCAGGAGATGGCGGAGCAGCGCCGCGGCGACGCCCTGCCCGCGCGCCGGTTCCGCGGTGCGCATCGACTTGATCTCGCCGTCGCCGGTGGCCAAGTGCTTCATTGCCGCGCAGCCAAGAAGCCGTAAGTCCCCCCGCGCGGTCCAGAAGCTGATGCCTGGTCCGGCCAAGGCGGCGGGATCGAGGGCGTGAACGCTCTCCGGCGGGGAGGTCGCGTACATGTCGGCCAGGTGCCCGGCCAGAAGCTGCCGGACGTCCTCCCGCTCGGGGGTGTCCCGCTCAATCAGCATGCCGTCGCCTGCCCGGGAATCAGCGTGGCCGGCGTGCGGCGTGTTCACGCGCCAGTACCGCGTAGGAGTCGTCCGGTGTGCCCGGCGTGAAGCTTCCGTACTTGCGTTCGACGGCGGTCCGGATCAGGAAGTCGGCCAGGGCCGGGTTCTTGGGGAGCAGTGAGCCGTGCAGGTAGCTCGCCACGATGTTGCGGTAGCGGGCGCCTTCCTGGCCGTCGGTGCTGTTGTTGCCGGTGCCTTTGGCCGTGGTTCCGAGCGGCTGCACGCCGGGTCCCAGGGTGGTCTGGCCGCTGTGGTTCTCGTAGCCGAGGATGTTGCCGAACTCGGGGGAGGAGACGGTGACGTTCCCGATCAGGCGTTCGTCGGTGCCGTGGGTCTCCACGTCCAGGATGCCGATGCCCGGGATGACCGAGCCCAGCCGCGTCTTGAAGAACTTCCCGAAGAGCTGGTAGAGCCCGCAGATCACGAGCATCGGGGTGCCGTCCTCGGCCAGTTGCTTCAGCGTGGACTCGCGGGAGAGAAGGTCATCCTGGATGACGAGCTGTCCGCTGTCCTGCCCGCCGCCGCCCACAATGAGGTCCACGTCCGCGGGGAACTGGTCGCCGACGTTGTATTCGAGCAGTTCCGGGGTGTAACCGTGCCAGCGCAGCCGCTGGGCCAGGACCAGGGCGTTGCCCCAGTCGCCGTAGATGTTCATGTCCCGCGGGTAGAGCTGCAGGACCCGGATGGTTCCCTTGCTCGGGGCGGCGGAGTCTTCGGGCGGGAGCTCGTGCCCGAAGGAGAGCTCGTGCGATTCCGGGGACTGGGGGGTCATGAGACCACCTCCACTGTGGTGATTTTGGACAGCTCGCGGCGGATCGCCAGCATGGCCGTATACGTGCAGAAGACCCGTTTCGGCTTGCCCTGGGCGCCGCGGATGAACGCGGCCAGCGCCGGCGCGATCTCCGTGTCGACGGCGCCGACGGCGACGTCGTCATACTGCAGGCGCAGCGCCATGTCGTAGGCGCGGGAGCCCGTGAGCTGGTCCACGCCGCCATCGCGGAGGGTGTCGAATTCGACGTCCCACAGCCAGGACATGTCCCGGCCGTCGGCGTAGTTGTCATTGATGGCGATCATGGTGGCATACCCGGCGGCCGGGAAGGATTTCAGGCCGAGCCGGAAGCCGCTGGGGTTCTTGACCAGCACCAGCTCCAGCGGCAGGCCATCGACCACAAGGCTCTCGCCGCGGCCGAACGCCGGCGCCACCTGGGAGAGGGCCGTGAGCAGTCCCGCCTGGTCGGTGCCCGTGCCGCGGGCGCCTGAGATCGCCCGGGCCAGGGTCAGCGCGGCGGCGGCGTTGAAGATGTTGTAGACGCCGCGCAGCTTCATCGCGGTGGTGACCGTCCCGCCGTCGTACTCGAAATCGGCGTCATCGACGCCCACGCGGCGCAGCACGACGTCGGCGGCCGGCCGGGCGGGGGCGGCCGGGACCGGGCTCCCCGGGGCCGCGCGCATGTCGTCGTCGTTGGGGAAGGTGCTCAGGAGGGAATCGTCCAGCCCGAAGTAGAGCACCTCCGGCCCGTCCAGGGTCGCCGCGATCCGGGCGACGCGGGGGTCTTCCCTGTTCAGGACCACGGTCCCGGTGGTTTGGGAGGCGATGTGCTGGAGGAGCTCGGCGGTCTTGTCGATCTCGCCGAACCGGTCCAGCTGGTCCCGGAGGACATTGAGCAGGAGGCTGTAGCGCGGCGGGACCTTGTTCACGAAGTGCACCGCGTGCGCCTCGTCCAGTTCCAGGACCGCGACGTCGGCATCCAGCCGGCCGCGCCAGTCCACCTCGCCCAAGAGCGCCGCGGCCACGCCGCGGGTGAAATTGCTGCCGGTGCGGTTCGTGAAGACCTTCAGTCCCTGGCTCTCCAGCAGTTCCACCACCATTTTCGTGGTGGTTGTTTTCCCGTTCGTGCCACTGACGACGGCGACCCCCAGGGGCAGCGTGGACAGTGTCCGTTGCATGAAGCCGGGATCGATTTTTTCGACCACAAGCCCGGGAAGGGCCGAGCCTCCGCCCCTGAGCCGGGAGACCCGGCGGACGAGCTTGCCGAGCGGAACGCTGAAGTAAAGCATGCTCTGTAATATATCCCAGCAGAGGCATGGAACCCGGACGCCGGGTCCGGTCGCATGCGTCCCCGGCAGGCGCGGCACATTATGCTGTGGGGATGACCACCCCCTCTATTTCCCCTGAATCCCGCGCGGGTTCAGGCCTCCGGATCGGCGTCCTGGCGCTTCAGGGCGATTTCCGGGAGCACCTGCATGCCGTTGAGGCCGCCGGCGCCTCGGGCGTCGGGGTCCGCCGCCCCGCCGAACTTGACGGCCTGGACGGGCTCATCATCCCCGGCGGCGAGTCGACCACGATCGACAAGCTCTCCAGGATCTTCGGACTCCGCGATCCGCTGCGCGAGCGCATCCGGGCCGGCCTGCCCGTCTACGGCTCCTGCGCCGGCATGATCCTGCTCGCGGACGAAATCGCGGACCCCGCGACGGATCTCGCCGGGAACCCGCAGCAGACCTTCGGCGGGCTCGACATCACCGTGCGCCGCAACGCCTTCGGCCGGCAGCGGGAGTCCTTCGAGACGGACCTCGATTTCAAGGGGCTGGAGTTCAGCGCCGACGGGGGCGCCGTGGCTCCGGTCCACGCCGTCTTCATCCGCGGTCCCTGGGTGGAGCGCGTCGGCGGGGGCGTCGAGGTCCTGGCCCAGGTGGAACCCTCCAAAGCCGGCCACCCCGAGTCGTTGGACGGGACGGCTAGAATTGTTGCTGTGCGTTCCGGCCAGCTGCTGGCGACCTCCTTCCACCCGGAAGTGACAGGGGAAAAACGCGTGCACGAACTGTTTATTCGAATGATCAGAGGAGAAGCGTAAAGCATGTCAGGCCACTCCAAATGGGCGACGACCAAGCACAAGAAGGCCATCCTCGATAGCCGACGGGCCAAGTCCTTCGCCAAGCTGATCAAGAACATCGAAGTCGCCGCGCGCATGGGCGGCCCGGACCTTGCCGGCAACCCGAGCCTGGAACTCGCTGTCACCAAGGCCAAGAAGACCTCGGTGCCTGCTGACAACATCGACCGCGCCATCAAGCGCGGAGCCGGCCTCACTGGCGAGGTCGTCGACTACACCGAGATCATGTACGAGTGCCGCGGCCCGCAGGGTTCCGCACTGCTGATCGAGTGCCTCACGGACAACAAGAACCGCGCCGCCTCCGAGGTCCGCCTCGCCATCTCCCGCAACGGCGGCACGATCGCGGACCCCGGTTCGGTCAGCTACCTCTTCAGCCGCAAGGGCGTCGTCTCGCTGCCGAAGAACGGCCTGAGCGAGGACGACGTCCTGATGGCCGTCCTCGACGCCGGTGCCGAGGAAGTCAAGGACAACGGCGACAGCTTCGAGATCCACTCCGAGCCCACCGACCTGCAGGCCATCCGTGACGCGCTCAAGGAAGCGGGAATCGAATACGACACCGACGAGGCCGAGTTTGTGCCCTCGATGCAGGTGCCGTTGGACCTCGACGCCGCCAAGAAGTTCATGAAGCTCGTCGATGCCCTGGAGGAACTCGACGACGTCCAGAACGTCTACAGCAACGCCGACCTCAGCGACGAAGTGCAGGCCGCACTGGAAGCCGAGTGACGCTGTCACGTCGCCGTGATTTTGAGGCCCGGTCTTGACGGCCCCAGCGTGACGCTGCGCGTCCTGGGCGTTGACCCGGGCCTCACCCGTTGCGGCATCGGTGTGGTTGACGTCGAAAAGAACCGGCGCGCCACGATGGTGGCGTTCGGCGTCGTGGGAACCTCGCCCGAGGAGAGCCTGGACCAGCGGCTGCTCGTCATCGCAACGTCGATCGACGAGTGGCTGGACACGTACGAACCGCACGTCCTCGCCGTTGAACGGGTCTTTTCCCAGCTAAACGTCAGCACCGTCATGGGGGTGGCCCAGGCCTCCGGCGTGGTCATCGCGGCCGCCGCGCGCCGCGGCATCCCGGTGGCGCTGCACACGCCGTCGGAAGTCAAAGCCGCCGTCACGGGAAGCGGCACCTCCAACAAGGACGCCGTCACCAAACTGGTGACCAAGATCCTCCGGCTGGACGCGCCGCCGCGGCCGGCCGACGCCGCTGACGCCCTCGCCCTGGCCATTACCCACGCCTGGCGTGCCGGGAACGGCACGTCCACCAAGGATGCAGTGACCACGGGGCCGGGCAGCCAGTCCCTCACCCCCGCCCAGCGCGCATGGGCCGACGCCGAGGCAAAAGCGCGCCGTGCGCGCTGAATGTCCGCGGCGCTTGCTACGCTATTCGTAGATATGTTCGGATAACCGGGTTGCCCTTCCTTGATATGCCCGGTTTCGCTGTAACCCCAGGAGCCCGGCTTTGATCAGTTTTCTTCGCGGAACCGTAGCGCATGTTGGCCTGTCCTCCGCCGTGATCGACCTCAATGGGGCCGGCATGAGCGTCAACGCCACGCCGCAGACCCTCAGCAGCCTCCGGGTGGGGGACGAAGGCAAGCTGTTCACGTCCCTGATCGTGCGCGAGGACTCGCTGACGCTCTTCGGCTTCGCGAGCGACGACGAGCGGGAAGTGTTCGATGTCCTGCTCAGCGTCAGCGGCGTCGGACCCCGCCTCGCCCTGGCCGTGCTGGCCGTCCACGAACCCGAAGCCATCCGGGTGGCCGCCCACTCCGGCGACGGCAAGGCCTTCACGAAGGTCCCCGGCATCGGACCCAAGGTGGCCGGCCGGATCGTGCTGGAACTCGCCGGCAAGCTCGTACCGCACGGCACCGCGGGTGCGTCGGTCCCGGCGGTGTCCGCCGAGTCCGTCTGGAAGCCGCAGGTCATCGCGGCGATGACCAGCCTTGGCTGGTCCGAAAAGGATGCCGCCGCCAGCATCGACAAATCCCTCGCCGATTCCCCCGATCTGGCCGCCAACGGCAACGTGGCGGAAATCCTCCGCGCAACCCTGCGGTGGCTGGGCCAGGACGGCGCCCGCGCCGGGAACCGGGTAGGCGCGCGTGGCTGAGCCGTCGATTGTCACCGGGGGAGAGGAGCCGGAGGAGCGCGCCATCGAAGCCGCCCTGCGGCCCAAGAACCTCCACGACTTCGTCGGCCAGCACCGCGTCCGGAAGCAGTTGTCCCTCGTCCTGGAAGCCTCGCGCATGCGCGGCCGCAGCGCGGACCACGTGTTGCTCTCGGGTCCGCCGGGCCTGGGCAAGACGACGCTGTCCATGATCATCGCCGCCGAAATGAACGTTCCGCTGCGGATCAGCAGCGGGCCGGCCATCCAGCACGCCGGCGACCTCGCGGCCATCCTGTCCTCGCTCTCCGAGGGCGAAGTCCTGTTCCTCGACGAAATCCACCGCATGTCCCGGCCGGCAGAGGAAATGCTGTACATGGCGATGGAGGACTTCCGCGTCGACATCGTCGTCGGCAAGGGCGCCGGCGCCACCGCGATCCCGCTGGAGCTGCCGCCCTTCACCCTGGTCGGCGCCACCACACGGGCCGGCCTGCTCCCGGGGCCGCTGCGTGACCGCTTCGGATTCACCGGCCACCTCGAGTTCTACTCCGTCGAGGAGCTGGAACTCGTCCTGCGGCGCTCGGCCGGGCTGCTGGACTTGAAGGTCAACTCGGCAGGATTCAGCGAGATCGCCGGACGGTCCCGGGGCACGCCGCGCATCGCCAACCGGCTCCTGCGGCGGGTCCGGGACTGGGCGCTCGTGCACGGCATCGAACAAATCGATGCGCGGGCGGCGTCCGCGGCCCTGGACATGTACGAGGTGGACAAGCGCGGCCTGGACCGGTTGGACCGCGCCGTTCTGGAAGCCCTCATTACCAAGTTCGGCGGCGGCCCCGTGGGCCTGTCCACCCTCGCGATCGCCGTCGGCGAGGAAACCGAGACCGTGGAAACGGTCGCCGAGCCCTACCTCGTTCGCGAGGGGCTACTGGGCCGGACCCCTCGGGGCCGCATTGCCCTGGCGCCGGCATGGACCCACTTGGGCTTCGCCGTTCCCCCCGGCGCCTTCGGACAGGACCCGCTGGAATTGTTCCAGACTGACGAGCCCGACGACGGCGCGCAGGGGGAGCCCGGCGGCAACATCGCTGAGGAATCAGGTCCGGAGCGGATCCGAAATAGCCGCTAACACCGTTCCTCCAGCTTTTCCCTTTAGACTGGTATGACGCTCGGCACGTTCGGGTTTTGTTTCCGTGGGCGGAGAGCAGGTAGCCGCCGGCGGTTGGGGGATGGTCTCTCTGCCAGCTTGCTGTGCAGGCCTCTGCCGCGCCGCCCGGAGCAAACGGACGTTGCTGAAAAACAGCTATGCAAGTACAGAACGGAACTTTCCCCTTGGATCCAATGACAATTCTCCTGTTCGTCATGCTTGGCGTGTTCGTCTTTATGATGTTCCGCCGCAACAAGAAGACGCAGCAGCAGCAGGCGGAGCTCCAGTCGAAGTTCGGCCCCGGTGTCGAGGTCATGACGAGCTTCGGACTGTTCGGCCGGATCGTCGACATCAATGAAGCGGAGAACAAGGTCACGCTGGAACTCTCCCCGGGCAACACCGCCACCGTGCACCGCCAGTCCGTAACCAAGATTGTGGAGCCGGTCGTTGCCGCCGACGAGCCGACGGTTGTTCCTGACGACGCATCCTCGCTGACCCTTGACAAGCCGGACGCTGAAACGCCGGATAACGCTTCCGCTTTCAACGAGCCGGCCGGCACTGAAACTCCCGAGGAAACCCTGCGCCGCCTCAACGACGAAGGTAAGAAAGACAGCTAGTCTGCCTACCTGAGCCATCCCGCGAAGCAACGGTTGCGGGCATCCGTCGGCGGGGCCAAGTGCCCGCGCCGGCGGATCCGCCGTAAATAATAGAAAGATCGACAATGGCACGAACTGGCCCCAAAAACTCAGCCATCAGGATGCTGGTCTGGCTCGGCGTAATCATCGCCGCCATGACGGCCGTCCTGGCGGGCGGCACGATTGCCGGCCAGGCCAGCTGGGCTCCCAAGCTCGCCCTGGACCTTGAAGGCGGCACCCAGATGATCCTGGCGCCCAAGGTTGAGGGCGGTTCGGGCATTACCGAAGATCAGCTCAACCAGGCCGTGGCGATCATCCGTCAGCGCGTGGACGGCTCGGGCGTCGCGGAAGCGGAAATCAGCACCCAGTCCGGCCGCAACGTCGTGGTCAGCCTCCCAGGAACTCCTGCCAAGGAAACCCGTGCCCTGATCCAGGCTTCCGCCGACATGAACTTCCGCCCCGTTATCCAGGCTGGCCCCGGCGCAGCGGTCCCCGCGGCGTCCCGGACCCCGGACGCGCAGCTGCCCAAGCCGACGGCCGCGCCTGCCAACAGCAGCGACGAGAACTGGGTTACCCCCGAGATCTACAAGCAGTTCGAGGCGCTCGACTGTGACAACCCCTCGCAGGACAAGCAGCAGCGCTCCGACCCGACCAAGCCGCTGGTTACCTGCCAGCCTGCTTCGGCGAAGTCGCCGGCGGTCAAGTACATCCTCGGTCCGGTGGAAGTCAAGGGCTCGAACATCAAGTCCTCCTCGTTCCAGCTGCAGCGCGGCGCCCAGGGTGCTGTGACGAACGAATGGGCCGTCAACATCCAGTTCGATGATGAGGGTACCGCCAAGTTCAAGGACGTCACCCAGCGCCTGTACCAGTTCTATGCCGCCGGCGGCGGTGAGTCGGGCTCGGATCCGAAGTCCCAGTTCGCCATCGTCCTGGACGACCAGGTCATCTCCGCCCCGCGTTCCCTGGCTGTCATCACCGACGGCCGCCCGCAGATCACCGGCGGCTTCACCGAGGATTCCGCGAAGGCCCTCTCCGATCAGCTCCGTTTCGGCGCCCTGCCGATCAGCTTCGAAATCCAAAGCGAACAGCAGATCTCCGCAACCCTCGGCGGGGAGCAGCTTCGCATGGGCATGCTCGCCGGCCTTATCGGGCTCCTCCTGGTGGCGGTCTACTCACTGTTCCAGTACCGGGCGCTGGGCTTCGTGACGCTGGCGTCCCTTGTGATCGCCGGCGTGCTCACGTTCCTGGCCATCGCCATCCTGGGCTGGACCGAAAACTACCGGCTTTCGCTCGCTGGCGTCGCCGGTCTGATCGTGGCCATCGGCCAGACGGCCGACTCGTTCATCGTCTACTTCGAACGCATCCGCGATGAGCTCCGCGAAGGCCGCGGCCTGGTCTCGGCCGTGGAGAACGGCTGGAAGCGGGCCAAGCGCACCATCCTCGCGTCCAAGGCCGTGAACCTCCTCGCCGCCGTAGTGCTGTTCTTCGTGGCCGTGGGCAACGTCCGCGGCTTCGCCTTCACCCTCGGTCTCACCGCGATCGCCGACCTCATCGTCGTCTTCATGTTCACCCACCCCACCCTGCAGCTGCTGGCCCGGACCAAGTTCTTCGGCGAGGGCCACAGGTTCTCGGGTCTGGATCCGAAGCGCCTGGGTGCTGTCCCGCTCTACCGCGGGGCCGGCCGGATCCGTACCCCGGAAGACAAGCCAGTGGCGGTGGTGCGCGCGAAGAACACCGGTGCAGCCGCAGAGGCCGAGCGCCGGATGACTATCGCAGAACGCCGCCTCGCCGAAAAGCAGGAACAGACACAACAGGCACAGCTCGCCGGTACCTCCAAGAGCGCGTCCAAGGAGGGCAAGTAAATGGTCAACTTCTCAACGTTCGGCAATGAGCTCTATACGGGCAAACGCTCGTACGACTTCGTCGGCTACCGGAAGATCTGGTTCCTGATTGCCGGGATCGCGGTCGCCCTGTCCATCCTGATTCCGGTTGCCAAGGGCGGCTTCAACCTCGGCATTGAATTCCGTGGCGGCTCCGAGTTCACGGTGTCCAACGTCCAGAACACGGATGCGTCCCGCGGTGAGAAAGCCGTCAAGGACGTCGTGGCGGGGTCCGTGCCACGCGTGGCCAACGTCGCCGGCAACACCATGCGCATCCAGACGGACAAGCTGTCCGATGACGAGACGCTGCAGATCAAGGAAGGCCTGACCAAGGCCTACGGCGTGACGGACAACGAGGTGACGTCGACCTTCGTCGGCCCCACCTGGGGCGCCGACGTCACCAAGCAGGCCCTCATGGGCCTGGCGATCTTCGTCGGCCTCGCCGCCGTCCTGATGGCGCTCTACTTCCGGACCTGGAAGATGTCGCTCTCGGCACTTGCCGGCATGGCTGTCACGTTGTTCATGACCGCCGGTGTCTACGCGCTCAGTGACTTCGAGGTGACGCCGTCGGCCATCATCGGCTTCCTGACCGTTCTCAGCTACTCGCTGTACGACACCGTGGTGGTGTTCGACAAGATCCGGGAGAACACCTCGGACATGCAGGCCTCCACCCGGAGGACCTTCGCCGAAGAGGTCAACCTGGCCATCAACCAGACCCTGGTCCGCTCCATCAACACCATGGTGGTAGCCATCCTTCCGGTCGCCGCCATCCTCTTCATCGGCGCCGGTCTGCTGGGCGCCGGGACCCTGCGGGACCTGTCCCTGGCGCTGTTCGTGGGCATCCTGGTCGGCACCGCCGCCACGATCTTCATCGCGGCGCCGCTGTACGCCGCGTTGCGGCAGGGCGAACCTGAACTGGTCAAGCAGGCCAAGCGGGTGGAGCAGCGGCGCGCGGAAGCGGCGGCCAAGACCGCCGCGCAGGAATCCGCCGCCACCGCCTAGGCGCAGGCTCAAGCGCATCACCGGCGGGCCGGGGAACGTCCTTGGGGACGACCTCCGGCCCGCCGCCGTATCCGGGCCGGTTATCGAAGTATCCTGCTGCGGGAATACACTTGAATAATTAACCGGTCGCGAGAGGTGTTCCATTGGAAGAACGTTCGACGCCGGTGCCGGAGGCACCTGCGGGCAAGGGCCAAGGCCAGAGTTCTCAAACTGGCCTGGTGGCTCCCGGACGTCCTGATGTTCCCGTGCCGGTCGATAATTCGGGCGCCCGGCCCACGTTCCCCGGACGCCGTGAACGGACGAGGTCACGCCTTGCCCGGCTGACGGGCCGCGGAGCCCCCGCCTACTCTCCGATCCTGGAGCCGTTGCTGCGCACCGTCCGGGCCAACAACCCCAAAGAAGACTTCGATCTGATCCAGCGCGCCTTTGTGGTGGCTGAGCGCTGCCACCGTGGCCAGAAGCGCAAGAGCGGCGACCCGTACATTACCCACCCGGTGGCGGTGGCCACCATCCTTGCCGAACTCGGCCTCAGCGGCACGACGCTGGCCGCAGCCCTGCTGCACGACACCGTCGAGGACACCTCCTACACGCTGGCCGACCTCAAGGCCGAGTTCGGCCCGGAAGTGGCCATGCTGGTGGACGGTGTGACCAAGCTGGACAAGGTCAGCTTCGGTGAGGCAGCCCAGTCCGAGACCGTCCGCAAGATGGTCGTCGCCATGGCCAAGGACATCCGCGTCCTGATGATCAAACTCGCCGACCGGCTCCACAACGCCCGTACGTGGCGCTTCGTCTCGGCCGAGTCCTCGGCGCGCAAGGCCCGCGAAACCCTGGAAATCTTCGCCCCGCTGGCCCACCGACTCGGCATGAACACCATCAAATGGGAACTGGAGGATCTCTCCTTCGCGGCCCTCTATCCCAAGGTGTACGAGGAAATCGTGCGCATGGTGGGGGACCGGACCCCGGAGCGCGAGAAGAACCTGGCCGTCATCCGCAACCAGATCACCGAGGACCTCCGCGCGGCAAAGATCAAGGCCACGATCACCGGACGGCCCAAGCACTACTACTCGATCTACCAGAAGATGATCGTCCGCGATAAGGACTTCGACGACATCAACGACCTCATGGGCGTGCGTGTGCTGGTCGACTCCGTCCGGGACTGTTACGCGGCCCTCGGCGCGATGCACTCTCGCTGGAACCCCCTCCCGGGGCGGTTCAAGGACTACATCGCGATGCCGAAGTTCAACATGTACCAGTCCCTGCACACCACGGTGATCGGTCCCGGCGGCAAGCCTGTGGAAATCCAGATCCGGACCCACGAGATGCACCGGCGGGCCGAGTACGGTGTGGCCGCCCACTGGAAGTACAAGGACCAGCCTAACCGGACGGCCGCCGGCCCCGGCAGCCCGCGCGACGGCGACATGGGCTGGCTGCGCTCCCTCGTGGACTGGCAGCAGGAAACCTCAGACCCCGGCGAGTTCCTCGACTCCCTGCGCTTTGAGATCAACGCCCGCGAGGTGTTTGTTTTCACCCCCAAGGGCGAGGTCATGGCCCTGCCTGCCGGCTCCACGCCTGTGGACTTCGCCTACGCCGTGCACACCGAAGTGGGTCACCGGACCATTGGCGCACGCGTCAACGGCAAGCTCGTCCCGCTCAACAGCGAACTGAACCATGGCGACTGGGTGGAGATCTTCACCTCCAAGGCAGAGGGCGCCGGGCCCAGCCAGGACTGGCAGCACTTCGTTAAGAGCGCCCGGGCCCGGAACAAGATCCGGCAGTGGTTCAGCAAGGAACGCCGCGAAGAAGCGATTGACCGCGGCAAGGACCTGCTGACCAAGGCGATGCGCAAGCAGAACCTTCCGCTGCAGCGGCTCATGACCCACGACGCCCTGGCGGCAATCGCGGAGGACTTCAAGTACGCGGACATCTCCGGGCTTTACGCCGGCGTGGGCGACGGCCACACCTCCGCGCAGTCCGTCATGGAGCGGCTCGTGGAGAGCCTTGGCGGGAACGAGCACCCGGACGATGACCTCGCCGAGGTCTCCATCCCCACCCAGGTCAGCAAGGCCCGCTTCTCCGATTCCGGTGTTGTTGTCCGCGGCGTGGACGACGTCTGGGTGAAGTTGGCCCGGTGCTGCACGCCGGTCCCGCCGGATCCGATCCTTGGCTTCGTTACGCGCGGCTCCGGAGTCTCGGTTCACCGGACCGACTGCACCAACGTCAGCGGCCTGATGGACCAGCCGGACAGGATAGTGGAAGTGGACTGGGCGCCGACCCAATCCAGCGTGTTCCTGGTGGAGATCCAAGTCGAGGCGCTGGACCGCAAGTCACTGCTCTCCGACGTCACCCGTGTGCTCTCGGAGAACCACGTCAACATTCTGGCGGCGAGCGTCCACACCTCCACGGACCGGGTGGCGATCTCCAAGTTTGCCTTCGAGATGGGCGACCCGAAGTACCTGAGCCACGTGCTCAGCGCCGTCCGCCGGATCGACGGTGTCTTCGACGTGTACCGCACCACCGGCAACCGCCGCCGGAGCTAACGCGTTTCAGCCAGCTACTCCGGCTGCGGGACGAGGGCGGCGAGCTTCGCCAGTGCGGCCTTCTTGTGCGGGACGCGCGGGCTGGCCTCGACGGCCAGCCTGAGCAGCCGGAGCCGCACCCCCAGCTCGGGACTGGCCAGGAGCGTCCGCAGGGCCGGCACGGCGCGCTCCGCCTCCACGTGCAGGGCCACATCCAAAGCAGTGCGCAACGGGCTGGACACCATCAAACCGCCCAGGCTCACGACGTCGAACGGGCCCAGCCGCACTTCATGGAAAGTACAGCCGCGCACGGACCTCAGGCTGGAAAGGCGGCGGTTGGCATCGACCAGCAGGGCCAGGCGGTCAGGTTCGTCGGCGCAGCCATAGATCCACGCAGCGGTCATCCGTCCTGCCACCACCCGCTGCCGGATCGCCGGCGCCACGGCCAGGGACGCAGCGCGGGCGCGCAGCTGAGGACTGGCCGGGACACCGGGCGGCAGGTACCCGCGCTGATACAGCTGCGTCAGCACGCCGTCGGCGGCCATGGCCTGCAGCTCCGGCCAGGAGAACAGGGCGCCGGGGGAGTAAAGCTCGCGCTGCTCCCGACCCGGGCCCGGGCCCGGCACCGGCAAACCCGGACGTTCCGCGGGGGCGCGGGGCATGAGTACCATTCCGCCATCGTTCCCGGTTCCCCGGACACAGAACAGGCCCCGTTCCGGTCATGTGGATAAACCGAAACGGGGCCTGGAATGTTTTTCCCGGCGTGCCGGGTGCTTAGGAGAGTTCGCTCGCTGAGCGCTCAAGCTGCTCGAGCCAGGCCTGGCGCGCCTCGAGGGCCTCCTGGGCTGCCTTGATCTTGCGCTCGTCGCCGGCCTTCTCCGCCTTGGCGAGGTCTTCCTTGAGACCGGCAATGGCGGCTTCGAGCTGGGTCAGGGCACTGTTGGTGCGCGCCTTCGTCTCCGGGTTGGAGCGCTTCCAGTTCTCGTCCTCGGCCTGGCGGACGGCGTCCTCCACCTTCCGCAGACCGGCTTCGATGCGGCCCATGTCGGCGCGCGGAACCTTGCCGGCTTCTTCCCAGCGGTCACGGATGGACTGCAGGGCCTTCTTGGCAGCGTTGAGATCCTTGATGGGCAGGAGCGCGTTGGCCTCCACCAGGAGCGCTTCCTTCACCACGAGGTTCGCACCGTATTCCTGGTCGATCTCGTCGTTGGCGGCCTGCCGGTTGGTGAAGAAGACATCCTGGGCGGCGCGGAAGCGGGCCCACAAAGCGTCGTCGTCCTTGCGGCTGGCGCGGGGCGACGCCTTCCATTCGTCCATCAGGCGGCGGTACTCGCCGGCGGCAAAGCCCCAGTCGGTCGAGGAGGAGAGTGCCTCGGCTTCGGTGATCAGCTTCTCCTTGACTGCCTTGGCAGCCGAGTTGTTGCTGTCCAGTTGGGAGAAGTAGGCGCGGCGGTGACGGTCGAAGACCGTCCGGGCGGCACGGAACCGCTTCCACAGCGCGTCTTCGTTGCTGCGGCCGAGGCGGACGCCGCTCTTCTGGGCGATCTTCCAGCTCTCGAACAATTCGTTCATCCGTGCGCTGGAGGTCTTCCACTGGATCTGCGCAGGATCGTGGCCGGCGATTTCCTCGGCCTCGGCCACAATGGCCTCGCGGGCGGCAAGCTCGGCGGCGCGGACGGCGTCGTGTTCGGCTTTCTCGGCCTTCTCGAGCTCGCCGATCTGCGTTACCAGGGCATCCAGCCGGGCCTCCGCGGAGAGGTAGTCGCCCACCATGTTCCGCTCGGCAAGCTGTTCGCGCAGGTGCGTGACGGTCTTCTGCATGTCCGTGGTGGGCGCCTTGGAGCTCACGCGCTGTTCCAGCAGAACAATCTGGGCCACGATGTCCTCGAATTTGCGGGCGAAGTAGCCCAGCGCCTCGTCCGCGCTCACTCCGGGGTACTGGCCGACGGGGTATTCCGTGCCGTCAACGGTCAGGAAGACGTGGCCGTCACCTTCAACACGGCCCCAGCGGGCCGCCTCGGCCAGCGAGGCTGCGGAGGAGACTGCCGCGGGTGCGGGAGCCGGTGCGGCTGCGGAGGGCTTGGCTTTGGGCCGGGCAGCGAAGGCTGCCGGGCTCGGCGCGGGCCGCGCCGCCGCTGACGGGGCGGGAGCAGCTGCCTCGGCAACAGGCTCGGCTGCCGTTTCCACTGCCGGGTCCGCCGGAGCGGCCACGGCGGGATCCGCGGTCTCGGCGTTCTCGCCTGCCGCGGCGGCCGATGCCTCGGCTGCCGTTTCCGGTGCCGTGTCTACGGCAGCGCCTGCACCCTCGGCAGTGGTTGCCTCGGGTTCGGTTTCGTTGGCAGCGGCTGTTGCCACTGTTTCGTCGGATTTCTGACTGTCTGTCACCGCTAGAAGTCTTTCGCTTGGAGGGAAATACCGGGACTACGGCCTTCAGGGCCGCAGCTGGTTACTTCAGTGTGAACGAGTCTATCGTGACTGGTTCCACAGGTGCGCCGTCCGTGGCGTTACCGCCCGGCTTCAGACCGGCGGCGGCAATCCCGCCGACCACGTCGAGCCCGGAGGTGACCTTGCCCACCACCGTGTAGCCGCCGGCGGCATCCGCGGGAATGACGGTGTCCTTGTAGACGATGAAGAACTGGGTGCCGTTGCCGTTGGCGTTGCCGCTGGTCCGGGCCACGGCGATGGTTCCGGCCGGGTACTTATTGTCCGCCGGGGTGTTCTCCAGCGGGCCCCACGTGTAGGAAGGATCGCTGCTGCCGTCGCCGGTCTTGGACCCGCACTGCAGGACACCAAACGTCTCGCCCGTGGTCAGCCGGTGGCAGCTGAGGCCCTTGTAGAAGTTCTGGTCGGCGAGGGACTTGAAGACGGCCGCGGCCTGCGGGGCCTTCGTGCCGTCAATTTCAACGCCAAGCGTGCCGCGGTTCAGCGAGAGTTCGCCGGTGAAGGTTTTGCCCGCGGCAGTTTCCGGTTTGGGGATGTTGTCCGCATTCGTGGCGGCCGCCGTCGGCGTGGCAGACGCCGAGGGGCTCTGCAGTCCCGCCTGCGCGGCCGCGAACTCTTCTTCGGTCGGGTTCGACGAAAAGACGGTGAGCTGCAGGACCAGGGCCAGTGCGATCGCACCGGTGCCCGCGCTGATGGCCAGAACGTTATCCCGCTTGCGGCGCTTGTCCTGGTCCCGGCGCAGGCCGCGCCTGGCCTCCATCTGCTGAACGCGCCGCTTCGCCTCGCGTGCGTTGCGTGAACTGGCCGCCAAAGGTCCTCCTGGTTGTAAGGTGCGTG
Organism: Arthrobacter sp. ok909; assembly: GCF_900104405.1. Taxonomy (NCBI): domain Bacteria; kingdom Bacillati; phylum Actinomycetota; class Actinomycetes; order Micrococcales; family Micrococcaceae; genus Arthrobacter; species Arthrobacter sp. ok909. The sequence continues at coordinate 145,135 of NZ_FNJS01000010.1, forward strand.
ACCGTGACGGGCCGTGGGCGCCGTCGCGGTCACAGCTGCAAGCTGCCGGCAGTCCCGCCGGGCCGCCTCCGTTGGAAGAAGCGGGCGCCGAACGCATAAACTGACTGCCGCACACAGTTTATGCACGACTGGCCGGTCTGCCGCCTATCTTCGTTACGTTTCGACAGAGAATGCCGCGTGACGCCCGCGCCCGGATTCTGCACCAGCACCAGCAGCAACTAGAGGAGAAAATTTCACCATGGCACGCACAGCCTCCCTGTCAGGATTCCCCGAGTGGCTTCCCGAGGAGCGGCTGGTGGAACTCCATGTGCTGGACACCCTGCGCCGGACGTTTGAGCTCCATGGCTTCTCCTCGATCGAGACCCGTGCCGTGGAAACGGTGGGGCAGCTGCTGCGCAAGGGGGAAATCGACAAAGAGGTCTACGGCCTCAGCCGGCTCCAGGACGATGAAGGCGACGCGGCGGCCAAGACCGACCCGCACGCCCTGGCCCTGCACTTCGACCTCACTGTGCCCTTTGCCCGCTACGTCGTGGAGAACGCCGGCTACCTGGCCTTCCCGTTCCGCCGCTACCAGATCCAGAAGGTCTGGCGTGGCGAGCGTCCCCAGGAGGGACGGGCCCGCGAGTTCACGCAGGCGGACATCGACGTGGTCGGCGACGGCGAACTGCCGTTCCGCTACGACGTCGAAATAGCACTCGTCATCGCCGAAGCGCTCAACGCGCTGCCCATCCCCGACTTCCTGCTCCGGATCAACAACCGCAAGCTGGCCGAAGGCTTCTACACCGGAATCGGGCTCACCGACACGGCCGGCGTTCTCCGCAGCATCGACAAGCTTGAGAAGGTCGGACCCGCGAAAGTGGCCGAGCTGCTCAAGGAGGAACTCGGGGCCACCGACGAACAGGCGCAGGCCGCCCTCAAACTCGCGGGCATCCGCACCATGGACACGTCCTTCGTGGACCAGGTCCGGGCGCTGGGCGTCAGCAACGAGCTGCTCGAAGAGGGCCTGAACGAGCTGGAACAGGTTATCGCGGCCGCCGTCCAGCGCGCACCCGGCCGCGTGGTCGCGGACCTCAGCATCGCCCGCGGGCTCGACTACTACACGGGCACCGTGGTGGAAACCGTCCTGGTGGGACACGAGCAGCTGGGCTCGATCTGCTCCGGCGGACGTTACGACGCCCTGGCCACCAAGGGCAACCGCAAGTTCCCCGGCGTCGGCCTCTCGATCGGCGTGACCCGCCTGGTGTCGCGGATCCTGAGCCAGGACCTCGCCAAGGCCACCCGCTCCGTTCCGACCGCCGTCCTGGTGACCCTCAACAACGACGACAGCTGGGGCGCGGCGCAGGACGTCGCGGCGCAGCTGCGCAGCCGGGGCATCGCCACTGAGGTCGCCGCGAAGGCCGAGAAATTCGGCAAGCAGATCAAGTTCGCGGACCGCCGCGGCATTCCGTTCGTCTGGTTCACCGACGACGACGGCAAGCACCAGGTCAAGGACATCCGCTCGGGCGAGCAGGTTGACGCCGACCCGGCCACGTGGACGCCCGCCGAAGAGGACCTGCACGTCCGGGTGACCGCCGTCGGCGGGAACTAAAGCTCCCGCCGCCGCGAAGTCCTGCGCCATCGCAGGACCAGGAACCGCCCGGCCACCCCGACGGCCAGCACCGCCGCCATGACCAGCATGGAGGCCGGCGGGAGGGTCACCGCCAGGACGAGGCAGCCGAGGAAACCCAGCACGTTGAGCCAGCGCGGCGCATGCCATGGGCGGCGGGCCAGCGTGAAGGCGGCGGCGTTGGTCACGGCGTAATAGATGAGCACCCCGAAGCTGGAAAATCCGACGACGGTCATCACGTTCGTGCTCAGCAGCAGGACGATGACGACGGCGGCGACCGCCAGTTCTGCGACGAACGGGACAGTGTGGGCGCCGCCCACCCGGGCCAGCCGGGCCGGCAGGTCACGTTCCCGGGCCATTGCCAGGGTGGTCCGGCCCACTCCGGTGATCAGCGCCAGCAACGCGCCAAGACACGCGGCCGCCGCCCCGGCCTGGACGAGGGGAACTCCGGCGCTGAGCTGTGAGACCGCCACCGCGTCAAGCAGCGGCGCCGTCGAACCCGCCAACTGCTGCGGCGGCAGGTGCCACTGCAGCAGCGCGGCCAGGCCGAGGTAGATCACGAAGGCCCCGGCCAGCGCTGCCAGGATGGCGCGCGGGATGGTGCGGGTGGGGTCCTTGACCTCTTCGCCCAGGGTGGCGATCCGGGCGTAGCCGGCGAAGGCGAAGAACATCAGCCCGGCCGCCGGAAGGACGCCCCAGCCGACGCCGGACGGCGTCGGGAAGGCCGGTACCGCCGACACCGCAGGGGCGCCATCCGGGTGCGGACCCAGCAGCGACGCCACGGCGACGAAAGCGATCGTGGCCAGCACAATGGCCAGCAGAATCCTGGTCAGGAAGGCGGTCCGGGTAATGCCGAGCAGGTTGACCCCGGTCAAGACCACGACGGCGGCGACCGCCAGCGGTGTGGCGTAGGCCGGTGCCACATAGTGCCCGAACGTGAGCGCCATTGCCGCGCAGGACGCCGTCTTGCCCGTCACGAAGCCCCAGCCCGCAATGAACCCCGGCCATTCGCCAAGCTGCCGTCGACCATACACATAGGTGCCGCCGCTGGCGGGGTATTTGGCCGCCAGCTGCGCCGAGGCGACGGCGTTGCAGTAGGCAATGACGCCGGCGACGGCCACGGCCAATGTCAGCAGCGGGCCGGCCAGGGCGGCGGCGGGGGAGAACACCACGAACACCCCGGCCCCCAGCATGGAACCGAGGCCGATCGCCGTGGAATCGAAGACGCCGAGCCGGCGCTGCAGCTGTTGCTGCCCGGGGCGCTCCACAGGCCGCTCACCGGGCCCGTCGCCGGGCTGGGTTCCGTGACGCCGGCTCGCCATGGCGGGAGGGTCCTTTCTAACGGGTAAACTCGAACGGGATCGTTCCAGTAGTGATCCTATAGAGCGTCATTCTTTAATATCGCTTTTGATTTTCCCTCTGTCTTCTTCAGAAAGGCGTGCTGTGCTGCGCACACATGACCTCGGATCGCTTCGCTCCGAGCACATTGGACAAACCGTAACCCTCGCCGGCTGGGTCGGCCGGCGTCGTGACCACGGTGGTGTCGCATTCGTTGACCTGCGCGACGCGTCCGGCGTCGCCCAGGTAGTGGTCCGCGAAGAAGAGGTCTTCCACGGCCTGCGCAACGAGTACGTGCTGCAGATCGTCGGCACCGTGTCCCAGCGTCCCGAGGGCAACGAGAACCCGGCGCTTCCCACCGGTGAGATCGAGGTCATGGCCGAGAAGGTCACCATCCTCAACACCTCCGATCCGCTGCCGTTCCAGATCGACGAGCACGTTGAGGTCGGCGAGGAAGCCCGCCTAAAGCACCGCTACCTGGACCTGCGCCGCCCCGGCCCCGCCCGCAACCTGCGCCTGCGGTCGGAGGCCAACCGCGTGGCCCGCGAGCTCCTCCACCAGGACGGCTACGTGGAGATCGAAACCCCCACGCTGACCCGCTCGACGCCGGAAGGCGCCCGCGACTTCGTGGTCCCCGCGCGGCTGGCGCCGGGCTCCTGGTACGCGCTGCCGCAGTCCCCGCAGCTGTTCAAGCAGCTCCTGCAGGTGGGCGGCTTCGAAAAGTACTACCAGATTGCCCGCTGCTACCGCGATGAGGACTTCCGCGCGGACCGCCAGCCGGAATTCACGCAGCTGGACATCGAGGCCAGCTTCGTGGACCAGGACGACATCATCCAGCTCGGCGAGAACATCGTCAAAGCTCTGTGGAAGCTGATCGACGTCGAGATCCCGACGCCCATCCAGCGCATCACCTACCACGACGCCATGGCCCGCTATGGCTCGGACAAGCCGGACCTGCGCTTCGGCCAGGAGCTCACCGAGCTGACCGAATTCTTCAAGGACACCAACTTCGGCGTCTTCAAGGCGCCCTATGTCGGTGCCGTCGTCATGCCCGGCGGCGCCTCCCAGGCCCGCCGCGCCCTCGACGCCTGGCAGGAATGGGCCAAGCAGCGCGGCGCCAAGGGCCTGGCGTACGTCCTGTACAAGGAAGACGGCGAACTCGCCGGTCCCGTGGCCAAGAACCTCACCGACACCGAGCGTGCGGGCCTCGCCGACGCCGTTGGCGCCAAGCCCGGTGACTGCATTTTCTTCGCCGCCGGGGAGAAGACCCCGTCCCGTGCCCTCCTGGGCGCGGCCCGCGTGGAGATCGGCCACCGTACCGGCCTGATCAACCCCTCCGACTGGGCCTTCTGCTGGGTCGTGGACGCGCCGATGTTCGAGCCGGCCGCCGCCGCTGTCGCGTCCGGTGACGTCGCCGTCGGAGCCGGCAAATGGACCGCCGTGCACCACGCATTCACCTCGCCCAAGCCGGAGTTCATGGACACCTTCGACCAGGATCCCGAGTCGGCACTGTCCTACGCCTACGACATCGTCTGCAACGGCAACGAAATTGGCGGCGGCTCGATCCGTATCCACGAGCGCGATGTCCAGGAACGGGTCTTCGAACTCATGGGCCTGGATAAGCAGGACGCCCAGACCAAGTTCGGCTTCCTGCTCGAGGGCTTCAAGTTCGGCGCCCCTCCGCACGGCGGCATCGCCTTCGGCTGGGACCGCGTTGTGGCCCTGCTGGCCGGTGTGGAGTCCATCCGCGACGTCATCGCATTCCCGAAGTCCGGCGGCGGCTTCGACCCGCTGACCCAGGCGCCCGCCCCCATCACGGCGCAGCAGCGCAAGGAAGCCGGCGTGGACTTCAAGCCCGAGGCCAAGAAGGCCCCCGAGGCGAAGAACTAGCCGTCCAGCATCAGCATCAGCATCAACAGCAGGGGCTCCCCGGGAAACCGGGGAGCCCCTGCCGTCTGCACAGGTGCCTCTCTGCACAGTTTGCCCCTTCATTCGTTCCGGACGGAGAACCGCGATGGATCAGAGCCCGAACCCCGCACCGAACCCCACACCGAACCCCACACCGAACCCCGCACCGATCGCGCCGCGGAACCCGGCAACGATTCCCGGGCTGGAGGCGCTGATGGATGCCGCGTGGGCCGCCGCCGAACGCCAGGAGTCCGGCGGGTGGGTGCTGCGGGCCGCGTCCGGCGTGACCCAGCGGGCGAATTCGGTCTGGACGCGGGATCCCGGCGAGGACCCGCACCGCTTGATCGCCAGCCTCCGGGAGGCGCGGCTGTGGTACCGGGACCGGCGGCTTCCGCTGATCTTCCAGAGTTTTGACGGCCCGCGCCACGCGGCCCTCAACGCCGTGCTCGACGGCGAAGGGTTCACCCGGCAGTCCGAAACCCTGGTCCTGGTACGTCCGTCCGGGACGGTGCCCGGCGGCGGCTCCGCCGGCCCGGACCCGGCCGTGGAAATCACCCGTGAGCCCACTGGCGACTGGCTGGATCTGTGGTGGAGCGTCGACGGCCGCGGCGGGTCGGCCGAGCTCGCCGTCGCCCGCGGCATCCTCGAAGGCTGCCCGGCCGTCTACGCCCTGGTGCGGGACGACGACGGCGGGCCGGCCGCCGTCGCGCGGCTCGCCATGCCCGGCACTGTGCCCGCCGTGGCCGGGACTGCGCCCGCCGGGCCGGGCTGGGGCGGACTGTACTGCATGGCGACGCGACCGGACGCGCGGCGGCGCGGCTATGGCGGCCGGATTGTCCGGGCCCTGCTGCGCGAAGGCGACGCCCGCGGGCTGGAGGGCTACTGGCTGTTGGTGATGGCGTCCAACGCCGGGGCCCGGGACCTGTACGCACAAGCCGGCTTCCGCGAAGCCTGCCGGTACCTCTACCGGCAGGAACGGCCGAAGCGTCACCTGACCGGCTGCTGAAACGGCGCCTGCAGCACCCGAACGGATCGGGGCGGCAGGCGCCGTCGGGCAGTGCGGAGCCGCAGGCGCCCTACATGTCTTCCGTGTCATAGTGCAGGCCGAGCCACGGCGAGGCAGTCAGTTCACCGGTGGAGGGCCGAGGCGTGGCCGGAGGTTCCCCGGTGTCTGCGGCAGGGACCAGGCACCCTGCGGATCCGTACATGCCGGACCCCTGCGGTCCCAGGATCCGGGTCCCGGCCACGTGGATTGGCCAGTGGTGCGGGAACGCGCTGTGACGTCTGGACATGGGGTTCTCCTTCGGTTGGCGGCGGGGAGTGGTGGCGGTTCAGGGAAGCTGCAGGGCCTGCCGGGCCTGCTGCCCGGCGGGATTCTCCCCGGCGAGCAGTTCCCGGCGGCGGGCCGTCCCGGCCAGGTACGGGCCGCCCAGGTCCTGGATGGGGGTCGTGAACGTCTCGCGGGAGAAGTACACGGAGACGGCCGCAATCAGCATGCAGACCGTGGCGAAGACTGCCACGGGAACCCACCCGGTGATGCCGGGGGTGAGCAGCATGCCGGCGATCATCGGGGCGAAACCGGCCAGGACCAGGCCCAGCTGGTTGCCCATCGCCATTCCCGTGTAGCGCACCGGGGCGGCGAACTGCTCGGCAAAGAACGAGGGCCAGATGCCGTTGAAGCCGGAGTACAGCACCGTCATGTTCAGCAGAGCTGCCAGAAACACCAGCACGATATTGCCTGAGGACAGGGCCAGGAAGTACAGGAAGATCGTGATCGAGCAGCCGATCGCGGCGGTCAGCAGCAGCGGGCGCCGGCCGATCCGGTCCGAGAGCCTCGCGGCCAGCGGCATGGCGAACATCGACAAGCCGATGGCGACGGCGTTGACGGTCAGGATGGAGGCCCGGTCAAACCCGGCGGTGGAGGTGGCGTAGGCCAGCCCGAAGACGGTGAAGATGGTCTGCATGACGGACATGATGGACATGCCCATCACGCGGAGCACATCGGGGCCCTGGAACTTCAGCACGTCCTTGACCGGCATCGGGGCGACCTGCCGGTGTTCCTGGGCCTCCTCGAAGACCGGGGTCTCATCCAGGTGGGTCCGCACCCAGTACGCGATGGCCAGGACCACGATGGAGAGCCAGAACGGAATGCGCCAGCCCCAGCTCATCATGGCTTCCTGCGGCATGGACGTGACCGGGATGAAGACGAGAGTGGCGAGCACCATGCCGGAGGCGTAGCCGGTCATCACAAAGCTGGTGAAGAACCCGCGCCTGCCCTCCGGGGAGTGTTCCAGCGTGAGCGTGGACGCGCCCGCCGATTCAGCCCCGGCGGAGAAACCTTGCGCGAGCCGCCCGGCCACCAGCAGGATCGGGGCCCAGATGCCCACCTGCTCGTAGCTTGGCAGGAAACCGATGCCGAGCGAGGCCAGGCCCATGATGCCCAGGGTCAGCAGCAGGATCTTCTTGCGCCCCAGCTTGTCGCCGAAGTGGCCCATGACGAGCCCGCCCACCGGCCGCGCCACGTACGCGACGCCGAAGGTGGCGAAGGCGCCGATCAGGCCGATGGCGGGGTCGGCGGCGGGGAAGAACAGGTGCGGGAACACCAGGGCCGCGGCGGTCCCGTAGATGAAGAAGTCGTAGTACTCCAGGGTGCTGCCCAGGAAGGACGCCAGGGCTGCCTTCCGCGGTGTCTTTCGCGCGGTCAGGCGTGGAGCGGGTGCAGTGTGCATGGGGATCTCCTTTAAGACGACGGCGTCTTAGTGGCAGCCGGCTGGGTATCCCCGAGGTGGAAGTCCACCGAGAGGATTTGCTGGCTGTTGGGGAATGAATAGGCCTTGAGCGGTTCGTGCAGCGGATGGGTGTTGTACACCGCGATGTCCTCGACCTTTTCGAAGTCCGCCACGATGGCGTAGTCGAAGGAGCGCTCTGTGCTGAGCACATCCGGGCCGTGGGTCAGGCTGAGCATGCCGGGGATATTCCCGGTCATCTTGTTGAGTCCGGTGATCCAGGCCTGCTTGTCGGCGGGCGGGAAGTCCGGTTTGAACTTGAAGAGGACGGTGTGGCGGATCATCTCAGGCCTCCACCAGTTCGGCGGCCGCGTCAGCGGTGGCCGTGGTGCGGGCCGTCGGGGCGAAGCCGGGGTCCTGGCCGGCGATGGTGCGGCCGGCGAGGTAGCCCATGGTCATGATCGGGCCGAGGGTGGCGCCGGCGCCGGGGTAGCCGGCTGCGTAGGCGTTTTCGGTCGTGTTGCCGGCGGCGTAGAGACCCTCGATGGGGCGGTTGTCCACGTCCAGGACGCGGGCGCGGCCGTCCGTGGCGACGCCGCCGTTGGTTCCGAAGGCGCCGTTCACTACCTCCATGGCGTAGAACGGTCCGGTCTGGAGTGGGCCCAGGGAAGGGTTCGGGTACGGGTTGTCGCCGTCGCCCCAGTATTTGTCGTACGCGCTTTCGCCGCGGCCGAAGTCGGGATCCTCGCCCTTGACGGCGAACTCGTTGAACCGCGCCACAGTCGCCGTCAGGTTTCCGGCGGGAACGCCGATTCTTGCCGCGAGTTCCTCCAGTGTTGCCGCTTCAATCAGGTAGCCGGGGGTGGGCTGGCCGGCCCGGTGCGCCAGGATGCCGTAACGCTCCATGTAGGCGTGGTCGACGATCACGTGTGCCGGGGTGTTGAGGGTCTGGTTCCGGGGGGAGTCCCAGGACTGCAGGCTCCGGGCGAGGTCGTTGTAGTTCTGGGATTCGTTGGCGAAGCGGCGGCCGTGGCGGTTGACCATCAGGGATCCGGGGCCCTGGCGCTCGAAGCGGAGCAGGGTGCCTATTGGCTGCCCGTCCCGGGTGTCGCCGGTGACCGACATCGGGGCCCACCAGGCTTCCCGGGTACCGCGGGTCTGGCCGCCGATCCGCTGGGCCATCCGCAGGCCGTCGCCGGTGTTCGAGGGCGGAGAGCACATCGTGTAGAGCCGCGAGGCGAGCATGGAGTCGGCCAGTGCCTTGTCCCATTCGAAGCCGCCGGTGGCCAGCACCACGCCGTCGTTCGCCTGGAAGACGTCGCCGGTTTCGAGTTCGACACCGGTCACCCGGTCGCCGTCGGTGAGTAGGCGATGTCCGCGGGCCTCGGTGACGAGGGCTGCGCCGTCGCGGACCAGGCTCGCCAGGAGCATGGATACGAGGGCCTGGCCCTTGGCCACGAAACCGTCGGCCTGCCGCCGGTTCAGTTCGTCCCAGGGAAACTTGGTGAAGGCGCCCCAGTTTTCGTATTCCTGCATGGTGAACGGGGCGCGGCCGTCGGTGCGGACGTGCGGGGTGAGCGCGCCCAGGGCTTCCCTGCTGTTGAAGAGTTCGGGCTCCACCGTGCGGCCCCCCCCGACAGCGCCGGGCAGGTCCTGGCGGTAGTCCGGGAAGTTGTTCAGGAAAATGAAGCGGACGCCGCATTCCTCTTCAACGAAGCGGAGCATCTGGTCCCCGTACTCCAAGGCGGCGTCCAGGAGTTCCTCCCGTCCCCGGCCGCGCGCCACGGCCCGCACATATTTGGCGGCAGCTTCCTTGGAATCGGTGATGCCGGCTTCGCGGGCGTGGTGGTTGTCGGCCACCCAGAGCATGCCGCCGGAGACGGCTGAGGTGCCGCCCAACAGGGAGCTCTTTTCCAGGACGACGACGGACTTTCCGGCACGGGCGGCGGTGGCCGCCGCGGTGAGGGCGCCGGCGCCGGAGCCGACGACGACGACGTCGTAGCGGTCCGACGCGGTTCCATGGACCAATTTCATGGTGTTGCCTTTCAGGAGGGGAAGAGTATGCGGCCGTCAGACGGCGGTGTAGCCGCCGTCGATCACGAGCTCGGAACCTGTGGTGAACCGGGACTCGTCGGAGGCCAGGTAGAGCACGCCGTAGGCGATTTCGTCCGGTTCGCCCTGCCGCGGGAGCGGGTTTGAGCCGACGAGCTGCTTGTAATAGGCCTCGGGGCCGATGTCGGACTGCTCGGCGGAGCGGCGGCTCATGCGGGTATTCATGGACCCGGGGTGGATGGAATTGACCCGGATGCCGTGGCTTCCGTAAGCCGCCGCATCGGATTTGCTCAGCAGCCGGACGGCGCCCTTGGTGGCGTGGTAGAGCGGCACGTTCCGGCCGCCCGTGATGCCGTGGATGGACGAGAAGTTGATGATGCTGCCGGCGCCTTTCTCGATCATGCCGGGGACCACGTGCTTGGTCATCAGCCAGACCCCCTTGACGTTGACGTTGAAGATCGTGTCGAAGTCCGTCAGCGATGCGGTGTGCGAGGCACCGGCCGGGCCGATGATGCCGGCCGCGTTGACCAGGATGTCCGGGGCGCCGAGTTCGTCCGTCACCCGGCGGATCGCGTCAGCGACGCTGTCCTCGCTGGTGACGTCGACGTCGTACTGGCTGATGTTTTCGTGGGTGGCGGCGGACGGAATGCCCGCAACGTCCAGGCTGGCGACCTTCGCGCCGTGCTCGGCGAGCAGGGCGGCGGTGGCGCTGCCCAAATCTCCGCGGCCACCGGTGACTACGGCGGTCTTCCCGGCCACGCGGCTCTGTGTGGGGTTCATGTGCTGCTCCTCATACTCCTGCAGCATCTTCGCTGCCTCTAAGCCAGAGTGGCAGGGGAGTTGTGACGGCAACCACACGATTGCCGATGAACGGCAAAATCTGAACCGCAACCGTGGTTCAGTGACTTTGGCGGAGGGTTCCCTTGAGCTCGCCTCGCCAGCCGAGGGTCCGTGAGATGCCCCGTGCGGCGGCCATCAGCACGGGGACCCGGGCGGCCGCGTTCTCCTCGTTGCGCGGCACCACCACGCTGAGAGCGGCGCGGATGGTGTTCTCGGGGCCGAAGACGGGGACGGCGATGCCGCTGGACTCGGGCACGATCACGCCGGGCATGGCTGCGAAGCCGCGCTGCCTGATCTCGGCCAGGTGGCGGCGCAGCAGGGCGGGATCGGTCAGGGTGGTTTCGGTGTACTTCGTCAGGGGGCGGGCCAGGATGGAGTCCTGGTAGGCGGCGGAGGAGTAGGCGAGGAGGACCAGCCCGGACGACGTCGCGTGGACGGGGAGGCGGCCGGCGATCTTGGTGATGTCCACGATGGTCTTGTCGGAGCCCAGCCGCTCGATGTACAGAACCTCATCCGAATCAAGGATGCCCAAGGTGGTGGAGTGCTGCACCACCGCCTGGACGTCCTCCATGAACGGCAGGGCGGCCTCCCGCAGCCCCAGCATCTTGGACCCGCGGGAAACGAGTTCCCACATCCGGGTGCCGATGTGGATGTCACCGCCGGGTTCGCGTTCGAGGAGCCGTTCGAGCAGCAGATCGTTGACCAGCCGGTACGTCGTCGTCACCGGGAGCCCGGTCCGGCGCCCCAGTTCCGCGACGCTCATGGAGGTGTGGCCGTCGTCGAACGCGCTCACGATCTTCACGAAGCGTCCGATGATCGACTCGCCCGATGCGGAATTCGCCATTGAACCTCCTCAGGATTCCCGCTCAATGGTAATCGTCCTCGCGGTGATCCGCGCCACCGGCTCTACTGGGGGTCTAGCATTCCAACCCGGCTGCCGCAGTGAAGCGTGCCGCCGACTGAACGGAGCAAAACCATGAGCAAACCCGTCCTCTGTGATGTCCTCGTCATTGGCTCCGGTGTGGCCGGAATGGCCGCAGCGTTGAAAGCCGCCTCGCAAGGACTGAACGTGATCGTGGCCGAGAAGGAACAGTACTTCGGCGGCACGACGGCGATCTCCGCCGGTTGGGCGTGGGTCCCCGGCAACAAGCAGGGCGTGGAGCAGGGGGACACCCGGGAGGAGGCCGAGACCTACCTGAGGAACCTGGCCCCGGAGACGTTCAACGAGGCCGGCGTCCGTGACTTCCTGGATACCGTGCCGGAAGCCATCTCCTTCTTCGAAAACGAGACCGAGGTGAAGTTCACCTACCCGGAGAAGTCGCCGGACTACAAGATGGACCTGCCCGGCGCAAAGCTCTCGGGCAGGGCCATTCTGCCGCAGGATGTTGACGCACGCGTGCTGGGGGACAAGCGTCTCCTCATGCAGCCGTACATGAGTTCCTACACCGTGTTCGGCTACATGCCGCAGGTCGGCCCGGATATCAACGAGTTCTTCCACGTGAACCAGTCGGTCAGTTCGTTCGTGTATGTGGTGAAGAAGCTGCTGCGCACCTGGGCCGACGCCGCCCGCTACAAGCGACCCGTCCTGCGCTCCAACGGCAACGCGCTGATGACCCGCATGGTCAAGAGCGCCGATGACCTGGGCGTGCGCCTCTGGAAATCTTCGCCGGCCCTCTCCCTGACCCGCGACGACGCCGGAACCATTACGGGGGCGGTCGTCGGCGGCGAGCATGCCGCCACAGTCACGGCGCGGCTCGGCGTCGTCCTCGCCGCCGGCGGCTTCTCCGGCAACAAGGAACTGCGGCAGCAGTACTTCCCGCACGACGCCGACGGCGATGACCACTTCACCCCGACCGTAGGCCACGGCGGTGACGCCGCCACCCTGGCGATCAGCGCCGGCGGCCACATCGACAATTCGGTATTCAGCGTCGGGTCCTGGGCGCCGGTCACGGTGTTCAAATACCTCAACGGCAAGCAGCGCCTTTTCCCGCATCTGCGCGCCATCGGACTGCCGGGGCTGATCGCCGTCGACCGCCACGGCAAGCGGTTCGGGAACGAAGCCCTGAGTTACCACGACTTCGGCGGCACCATGATCGAGCACAATAAAGGCCAGGACAAGACGTTCGGGTACGTGATCGGTGATGCGAAGACGATGCACAAATACGGCATCGGCTATGCCAAGCCCTGGCCGATGCCGCGCGGCTACTTTTACAAGACCGGGTACCTGGTCAAGGGCGCCACCCTGGAGGAACTGGCCGGCAAGCTCGGCATCGACGCCGCGGGTCTGAAGGCGACGGTGGCGGACTTCAACCCGGCCGCGGAGCGCGGCGAGGACCCGTCCTTTGGCCGCGGTTCCACGCTCTACAACCACTTCCGCGGGGACATGGAGCACAAGCCGAACCCGAACCTGGCCCCGGTGGGCAACGGCCCGTACTATGCCGCCAAGATTCAGATGGGCGACCTCGGCACCTTCGCCGGGATCGGCGTCAACGAATGCTCCGAGGTGGTCACTGAAGAGGGGACTGCCATTCCCGGCCTGATCGCCGTCGGTGCGGCAGTGGTCAGTGTCTTCGGCGGCGGCTACCCGGGCTACGGCTCGCACATCGGGCCGGCCCTCGTGTTTGGGTACCGGGCGGGCCGCGACATCGCGAAGCTCTCCGCGGTCCGGGGTGTGGAGCGTGCGGCCACCGTGGAAGCCGGCTAAGGCATAGGGCCGGAGGCGTCCGTGGCAAACTCACCCACCGGTGAATCGGTCATCAGCCGCGTCGTGCGGCTCATGAGCGCGTTCGACCGCGACCTTCCCACCATGACGCTCTCCGGCCTGGCCCGCCGCGCAGACCTGCCCCTGACCACCGCCCACCGGCTCGTGGACGATCTGGTGCTGCACGGCCTGATCGAGCGGCTGGCGGACGGGAACCTGCGTTCGGGGATGCGGATGTGGGAGCTGGCAGCACGGGGATCGCGTGCGCTGAATCTTCGTGAGCTGGCATTGCCCTTCATGGAGGACGTCCAGGCGGTCGTACACCAGCACACCACGCTGGCGGTGCTGGACCACGGGACCGTGCTCTACGTGGAGCGGCTGTCCTCGCCCCAATCCAGCCTGGACGCCGCCCATATCGCCCAGAGGATGCCGATTCACGCCGCCTCGTCCGGCCTGGTGCTACTGGCCTTCGCGCCGGCTGCCGTCCAGGACGACGTGCTTTCGCGCCCGCTGCCGGCGGTGACCGCGGAGACCATTACTGACCCGGCACTCATCCGGAAACACCTGGCCGACATTAGGCAGCGCGGCTACGTTGCCCTGCCGGGCATCGGCGTAACGGAATGGACGGGCATCGCCGTGCCCGTCTTCGGCCCGGACAACACCGTCGCCGCCGCGCTCAATGCCATCGTTCCGCGGCAGGAAGCCGCCGTGCCCCTCACCGTCCCGGCGCTCCTGACCGCAGCACACGGGATCTCCCGTGCGCTCAAAGCCTCCGGCCCGGTTCCCCGGCGCGTCTGATGGCGTGTCTGTGGACGTGTCCGCGAGCGGCGGTGGGCGGCGGTCTGCCGGGCCTATGGGTGCACCGTCAGGCGCCATCTCCTAATTCGCGGGCTGTAATCTGCCCCAGGAGCCGGGCCGTGATTGCAAAGGCAATCAGGAACGAAAAAAGGGCAAACGATGCGCCGATTGCAAGAAGTGCCGCCAGTTCACCCCGCTGGTTAACAGAACAGCGGCGGCCAGTATGGCCGATGCTGAGCACGCACCCCAGCCAGCTGCCCAGGCTTGAGCCTCGATGGACGGGGGAAGGGCGAGTTCCACGCTTGCACGAACAGGTCTACAGCAGACCCTGTTGCAGGCACCACGGCGACCACAGCACCGGTCAAAAAGATGTCACGGCAGGCCAGGCGTCATTGCCAGCGTCCCGTCGCAGCACCGTCAAGATTGTCAGTGCCCCTTCATAGACTTGGGGTATGAAAAGCAGGGCGGCGTGGAGCGGGGACAGCGGGGCGGCGGTGGAGGCCGTTGCCGCGTCTGTGGCTGTGCTGGCTGCCTTGCTCGGGTCCGGCGCGGATCACGCCGATCCGGCCGCCGCCGATGCCCTCCGGGATGGCAATGACCTGGGTGACTCTGATGCCGTGCGGGGTGCTGGTCGGCCCGGCGCCGTGGGTGGTGATCCGTTGCGGGATCTGGCGGATGCGTTGTTGGACGGGTTGGCCGGGGTGGCCCGGTTGGAGGCCCGGACGGCGGCGCTGAAGGTTCAGCTGGCCGCCGACTACGCGCGGGCGGCCAGGTTCCTGGCCCCGCCGGCGGGATCCGTGCGGGACCGCGCCGCCCAGGAAATGGCGCTGGTGGCCGAGGTCGCGTGTGTCCTGACCGTGAGCGAACGCACCGCCGGGGCCTTCTTGTCCGAGGCCCGGGCCTTGACGACGGCGCTGCCGCTGACTCTGGCGGCGCTGCGGGCCGGGACGATCTCCTGGCAGCACGCCCGGATCCTCGTCGAGGAAACCGG
>NZ_FNJS01000024.1:0-72839 GCF_900104405.1 Arthrobacter sp. ok909
TGGACAGGCCGGCGTCCGCGGCGAGCGGTTTGAGCTGCTGGACGCTGGTGAGGATGTCCTCGGTCAGGTAGCGGTTGTCGGACTTGAGTTTGCCGTCCTGACCTGTGAAGCGTGATGCTGCCGGGGCGGCCTGGCCGGGGACGTATTTTCCGGTCAGGACGCCTTGGGCCATGGGTGACCAGCAAATCTGTCCCAGTCCCAGCTCCTCGCAGGTGGGGACGACTTCTTTTTCGATGACCCGCCAGAGCAGGGAATATTGAGGTTGGTTGGAGATGAGTTGAATGCCTAGTTCCCGGGCGAGGGCGGCGCCGGTGCGGATTTCGTCCACGGTCCATTCGGAGACTCCGATGTAGTGGGCCTTTCCGGCCCGGACGACGTCGGCGAAGGCCTGCATGGTTTCTTCCAGCGGTGTCTCGTAGTCGTAGCGGTGGGCCTGGTAGAGGTCCACGTAGTCGGTCTGCAGCCGCTTCAGCGAGCCGTTGATGGATTCCGTGATGTGCTTGCGGGACAGCCCGCGGTCATTCCGGCCCTCGCCGGTGGGGAAGTAGACCTTGGTGAAGATCTCGACGCTTTCGCGCCGCACACCGGCTAGAGCTTCACCGAGCGTGTGTTCTGCGCGGGTGCCGGCGTAGGCGTCGGCGGTGTCGAAGGTGGTAATGCCCAGATCCAGGGCCTGCCGGACGCAGGCCATGGCCTCGTCCTGGTCGATTTGCTCACCGTGGGTGACCCAGTTCCCGTAGGCGAGTCCGCTGATGTACATGCCGGAGGAACCAAGTTTGCGGTATTCCATGCTCGTACTGCCTTTCGGAGTCAGGTTGTCCCTGCGGCTACCGGGCCGGAAACGGCGCGGGAGGATGCTGAAATGTCAAAAGGATGGGTCTTGCTGCCCGGCTAGGATGCGGGCTGCAGATGGGTCCGGAGTTCCTGTAGCGTCGGCGGATTTGCTCCCGGGCGCCGCACCGTGATGGCGCCAGCCATGGATGCTGTGCGTCCCAGCTGCTCCAGAACAGCGGGCGCGAGGCCGTCGGTCCCGCGGGTGAGGAGCCCCAGGATCAGGGCTGCCATGTACGAGTCGCCGGCGCCGATCGTGTCGGCGACCCCGGATTCTACTGAAGGGATGTTCAGCCGTGTCGCAGCGGTGGCGAGCAGTGAACCCTGTGATCCTCTGGTGATGACAGCCAGCCCGGCGCCCAGCCCGAGGAGGTGCGCGGCGGTGTCATCCAAGTCCTTCCGGGGGTAGAGCCATTGGGCGTCCTCATCGCTGAGTTTGACGACGTCCGTCAGGTGAACCAGGTCTTCGAAGATGGACTTGGCCTCGGCATGACTGCCGAGCAGCGCGGGCCTGACATTGGGGTCATAGGTGATCGTGCATTCCTGGCGGCACTGTTGCAGGAGGGATTTGACCGCATCCGCGCCCGGCGCAAGAAACGTGGCGATCGAACCGGCGTGAAGGACCATCGGGAGATAGGCGGGCGCGGCCGGTTCCAGTGCCCAGGAAATGTCGAAGTCGTAGCTGGCGGACCCGTCCGTGGCGAGCGTTGCCGTCGCCGACGCGGTCCGGCCTAGGGAGTATGAGCCGGGCAGCACCGTCACGCCGGCACTGCGCAGGTGCCGCTCGATGGCGGCGCCGCGTTCGTCGTCGCCAATGGCAGTCAACAGCCCGGTGTTGACGCCGAGCCGGCCAAGCCCATAGGCGACATTGGCGGGTGACCCGCCAGGGTATTCGCTCGTCCCCTCGGGCGAGCTGACGACGTCGATGAGCGCTTCGCCGACAACGACGACGTCCAGGAACTGCCGGGACGGGCCGGCGGACTCGAGGTAGTGCATGTGCTGACTTTCTTCAGGTGGTGTGCCGTCGGGCTCGCGGTGGAGGACGCGGCGTTCATGGTGCGGACGTGATCAGGCCGCGGGGTCAGGGGGGCCACTGCCGCTTCGCCGGCAGGCTCGGGACCGTTATGCGTATTGCATGACGCTCAGGCTGTTGATGGTTGCCGTGCCCCCGATGGCGTAGAGCGAGATCTCGGTGCTGGTGGCGGCCGGGAAGATCAATTCGGTCAAGGTGACCTGGCCTCCCTGGGCGAAGACCTCGACGGAGCAGCGGTCCACATAGACGGTGAGTTCGTAGGAGCCGTCCGTCGTCCGGATCGGGGCGGTGTCGAGGGAGGCGAAGGATCCGTGGAAGTCTGTTTCCCCGGATTCCCGGCGGTCGACGACGATGAGCGCTTCCGTGGGACGGAGGCCGATGCGGGTTCCCCGTGTTCCATCGCCGCGGACAATCAGCCCGAATTCCTCGGCTGTTCCGGGTGTGACTGTGAGCTCGATGCGTTGGACGCTGCCGGCTGCGCCGTCGAGGGCGTGCTGGCCGTCGGATATTTCGACTGCCGCGAGGCTGAATGATGGGGTGTGTTCAGCGTGTGGGGCCAGATCCCCTGCGGCCTGCTGCACCAGCCGCCAGCTCCCATCCACGCTCTGCAGGGACACGTCACGGACCAGGGACATGGGACTGCGCCATGGCGATGTGGGGATCTCGTTGGCGTATTGCCAGTTGTTCATCCACGCGATCATGAGCCTTCGGCCGTCGGGAACGTCGCTGAACGAGACGGCCGCGTAGTAGTCGCGGCCCCAGTCGAGCCACTGGTACTCGCCCAGCCTGTCCGGGTCCTGCAGGCCGTCGGTGACCGTGGTGGCTGAGGTGAATGTGGTGCCGTCGAAGTCTCCGACGAAGTATTGCCCGGCCGAACCGCCGTTGGGGCCGCCGGGATTGAGGTTCACCGTCAGGACCCATTTCACGTCTTCCGGGTTACCGTCGACAGGCAGCGGGAAGAGGTCCGGGCACTCCCACACGCCGCCGGTCGCGTTGGCCGGGCCGAAGCTGCTCAACAGCTCCCAGTCCTTGAGGTCGTGGGACTTGTAGAAGACGACTTCGAAATCCTGGGCTTCCACGGCCACCATAACCCAGTAGCTCCCGGCGTCGGACTCGTAGCGGAAGACCTTGGGGTCGCGGAAGTCAGGTGACCCCCGGTCTAGTACGGGATTGCCGGGGTGTTTGGTCCAGGTGTAGCCGCCGTCCAGGCTGTAGGCCAAGGACTGGGCCTGGACACCGAAGAGTGCGGAGACCGTCTTGTAGGCGCTGGTGTAGATGGCGACCAGCGGCGCCGCGGAATCCGTGCCGAATCCGCTGGTGTTGTGCCGGTCGAAGACAATGCTGCCGGAGAAGATGTCTTCCGTCTCGTCGCAGGCGATGGCGACGGGGTGCTCGGTCCAAGTCAGCAGGTCCATGGAGGTGGCGTGCCCCCAGGACATGTTTCCCCAGACGTTGTCCAGCGGGTTGTTCTGGTAGTAGAGGTGGTAGACGCCCTCATGGTGGATCAGGCCGTTGGGGTCGTTGAGCCAGGTATTCCGGGCTGCGTAGTGCAGGGCAGGCCGGAAAGTGTCGGCCGTCGTGGCGGTCACGGCAGTCATGAGGGTCGGGTCTCGATTCTGTGCTGGTGCATGCGGGAATTTCCCGGTGCGGGGTCCCCGGAGGCGGGGCAGACCGGCGCGTGGTGTCCGGCCTGCCCCGTGGTCTCGGTGGCTAGGAGTTCTTCTTGTAGCGGTCGTAGGCTTGCTGGTAGACCTCGATCATCTTGTCGACACCGATGTTCTTGAGCTGGGTGACGTAGCCGTCCCATTCCTGCTCGATGCCTCCGGAGACGATCCACTTGGCCATGTTCTGCTTGACCAGGGAGGTGGTGTCGGTTTCAATGCTGCTGATCTGCTGGAGTTCGTCGGTGGACAGTGCCACCGGGGGGTAGCCGTCGTTGCCGGCGAAGGGCTTGTAGTTTTCGTTGACCGTCTTCTGGCGTTCCGCGGCGCGCGGTTCAGGAGCGACGACGGACTTGAAGTTCTCCGCCGTGTTGGCCTTCGGTCCGCCCGGGGCAACCTTCTGGCGGCGTTCACCTTCGCTGGTTCCGGCCGGCGCGGGGATCTGTACCAGCAGCCCGTTGGCATCCTTTTGCAGGGTTTCACCGATCGGTCCCCAGTTGGCCTGGGCGGACTGGATGGGGTCGTAGAGGTTATCGGCCCAGCGCATGGTCGCGGCGGGGTACTTGTCGGCCCGGGTGATGGCGAAGGCGCCGCGGGCGATTTCCTGGTTGTTGGACCGGCTGGCGATGCGCTTGCCGTCCACGCCCTGGAGCACGGGCACAAGGGCGTAGTCATTGGCGCGGTCTGCGCCGACCATCTCCGGAACTTCCCACCAGGCGAACGAGCCGAGGTTTTCCGTGGCGGCCTTGCCCTTGGCGAGGTAGGCCTTGTCGTCCTGGGAGAAGGATTCCGGATCGATCAGACCTTCCTGATACCACTGGTGCAGGGTCTGGATGGCTTTTTTGTAGCCGTCCTGCGTGGGGGTGAAGATGACCTTGTTGTCCTGCACGATGCGGTGATCCATGTTGTCCGGCACCCCGCCCAGGGCCGCGATCAGGTCAACGATGTCTCCGCACCAGGAGCCGGGCATGAAGCTCAGCGGGATGGTTTTGCCGGTCCCGGACGCGTCCTGGGTTTTGAACGCCAGAAGGGCGTCGTGGAATTCAGCGATGGTCTTGGGCATGGGGATGTTGAGCTTTTTCAGCCAGGCGGTATTGATGGCGATTTCGTTGGGGAACTGGACCAGGCCGAGCTCCTCAACGGACGGCAGGGAGTAGATGTGCCCGTCGGAGGAGGTGATGGCTGCCTTGATGTCCGGACGGGCTGCGAGCAGCTTGGCGAGATTGGGAGCGTTCTTCTCAATCAGGTTCTCCAGCGGGATCAGGGTGCCGCTGGCGGAGTACGTGGCGATCTCGGCATCCGTCAGGCCAGTGTTGAAGAACGCGTCGGGAAGGTCCCCGCTGGCCAGGATGAGGTTCTTCTTTTCCTGGAAGACCGTATCGGGCAGGTTCTGCCAGTCGATATGGATGTTGGTGTCCTTTTCCCAGTTCTTCACCACGGTCATGGTGTTGTAGTCCGGTGCCAGGGCCGTCTTGGTTCCCGAGAACTTCAGGGTCAGCTGCTTGCTGACGATCGGGAAGCCTGTTGCCTGGAATCCGAAGTCAGCGGAGGCGTCCTTGACCTCCGGAGAGCCGGACTGGCCGCCGGAACAGGCGGTGAACGTCATCGTTCCGGCCAGGAGGGCGCCAAGGACGGCGTATTTGCGGCTGATTGCCATGGTCATTCCTATTCTGAGGTGTGGTTTTGCCGGCCCGTGGCGAGTGCCCCGGGGACGGGTGGTGCGCGGCGAAGGGTCCCTATTTCACAGCGCCGATCATGGCGCCCTTGGTGAAGTGCTTCTGCATGAATGGCAGGGCAATCATCAGCGGCAGGCTCGAGACGACGATCATGGCGTACTTGGTGAGCTCCGCGATCCTTTGCGCTGCCGCATAGGACTGGATGTCTCCCCCGGTGGTGCCGGTGGATGAAACATCGGATTGGATGAGGATGTTGCGCAGGACGAGCTGCAGCGGGTATTTGGAGTCATCGTTCAGGAAGATCAGGGCGTCGAAGAACGAGTTCCACTGGGCCACGACGTGGATCATGACCATGAGCATGATCAGGGGCTTGGACAGGGGCAGCACCATCTTGAAGAAGAACTTGAAGTCGGTGGCCCCATCCATCTGGGCGGCTTCACGCAGTTCGTTGGGGATGGTGTGTTCGAAGAAGGAGCGGGCGATGATCAGGTTCCAGACACCGACCGCGCCTGGGAGAACGACGGCCCAGACGGTGTTGAGCATGCCCAGGTCCCGGACGACCAGGTACTTGGTGATGAGTCCGCCGTCGAAGAACATGGTGATGACGAACAGGAGCATCAGGATTTTCCGGCCCGGCATGTCCTTGCGGGACAGCGCGTAGGCGCCGCAGAGGATCGTGGTGACACTGATAGCGGTGCCCAGGACGGTGTAGATGACGGTGTTCCCCAGGCCGTTCCAGATCCGGCTGTCCGCGAAAATCCGCTGGTAGCCCTCAAATGTCACGCCGGAGGGGAACAGCCAGACCTTGCCTTCGTAGATCGCGTTCGGATCGCTGACGGACGCAATGACAATGAAGTAGAGGGGGTAGACCACAGCCAGGATGGACAGCAGCAGGATGGCTGTGGCTGCGATGTTGAAGGCGCGGTCACCGTACCTGTCCCGCAACGTCGGCCTGGGCCGGCCCGGGCTAACGTTTCTGTTCGGGGTGTCGATGTTGACGGGGCTGGTTTTCAAAGACATCTCGGCATCACCACAGGGTCGCTTGGTTGGCCCGGCGCGCCACCGTGTTGAAGAAGAGCAGCAGCGCCAGGTTGAGGACGGAGTTGAACAGGCCGATGGCGGCCGAATAGCTGAACTGCGCCTGCTGCAGACCCGCGTGGTAGACGTAGGTCTGGATGATCTCCGAGCTCGAGAGGTTCAGCGGCGTCTGCATTAGCAGCGCCTTCTCGAAACCGACATTCAGCAGGTTGCCGATGGCAAGGATGAACAGGATCGTTACCACCGGCATGATGCCCGGCAGATCGATATGCCGGATGCGCTGGAGCTTCGAGGCGCCGTCGACCTTCGCCGCGTCGTGCAGCGCCGGATCAATGGCCGCCAGGGCCGCCAAATACACGATCATGGAGAACCCGGCGTTCTGCCAGACATCCGAGATGACGTAGATGGGACGGAACCACTCCGCCGAACCCATAAAGAAGATCGGCTCGCCGCCGGCCAGCTGGATCGCGTTGTTCACCAGCCCCGACCGCGGCGACAGGACCACGAACATGATGCCCACCACCACGACGGTGGAAATGAACGCAGGCGAATAGAGCACCGTCTGGGTGAACTTCTTGAACCTCTCGCTCTGGAGCTGATTGACCAGCAACGCCAGGATGATCGGGATCGGGAAGGCCACCAGCAGGCCCAGAACGGCAATCCATAGCGTGTTTCCGAGGACCTGGCCGAACTGGTACGAGTTCACGAACCTGATGAAGTGCGTCAGGCCCACCCACGGACTGTCGGTAAAACCCTCAGCAGGGTTGTAGTTCTTGAACGCGATCTGCACCCCGTACATCGGCCAGTACTTGAAGACCAGGATGTACACGAGGGCCGGGGTTAGTAATACGTATAACTGCCAGGCCCGGGAAATCCTTTTCAGGCGAAGCGAAAAAGAAATCCTTCGTTGCGGCAGCGGTGCCGCGGACGGACGCCCGCGTCGGGCCGGGATGGTGCGGCTCACGGCATCTCCTTAGGATGTGTCACTGAATTCCGTTCAATCAAAGGGCACTCCATCAGCTCGACCCCGCCATGGGGTTCCGCATCCTGGAGAATCAGTTCAACTGCACGCCTGCCCATGGCGACGAACGGCAGTTCAAAAGTGGTCAGGCCCGGACGAAGGTGGGGCGCCACGGTCGTCTGGTTGTCGAAACCCACAATCGAGACGTCCGCGGGGATCGACAGACGCAGGTCCGCGACCGCCTGATAGGCGCCCCAGGCCGTCCGGTCGTTCGCACAGAAAATTGCGGTTGGCGGCTTGGCGGCCGTCATCAACTCCACCGCGTACCGGTAGCCGTCTTCCTCGCCGCCTCCGCCGAAGCGGACCAGCTCCGGATCCACGTCCAGGCCCGCCTCCTCAAGGGCCATCGTGTAGCCTTCGTAACGGCCGACGGCGGCGGGAAGTCTGCTTTCGAGGGTTTCGATATTGATCA
Organism: Arthrobacter sp. ok909; assembly: GCF_900104405.1. NCBI lineage: Bacteria > Bacillati > Actinomycetota > Actinomycetes > Micrococcales > Micrococcaceae > Arthrobacter > Arthrobacter sp. ok909. Next base: position 7,673 of record NZ_FNJS01000024.1, read on the forward strand.
GCCCTATACGGCGGTGCCCTGCGTCGAGCAGCCGGCGCGTGGCGGCATAGCCACCCTTCACCTCGTCCGGGGCGACGCTCGGGAGGCGTCCGGCACGGTCCTGGGAGTTCAGGACCACCGACCGCACACCCGCCAGGGCTTCCGGGACGTCCAGGCGCCGGTGGTACATGGCAGCGTAGACGACTCCCGCGACCTTGTAGGAGAGCATGGTGTCCAAGGATGCCGCTTCAAGGTCCTTGTCTCCGCCGGTGTTCATTGTGAGCAGGAGGAGCCCGTCTTCCCAGGCCCGCTCCTGCGCTCCCTCGATGATGGCGCCGGCAAAGGGAGTTGTGGCTACGGAATCGCCGATGAAACCGATCATGCCGGCCACGCCGTCGCGGAGAACCTTGGCGTGGGCGTTGGTGCGGTATCCCAGCCGGTCCACGGCGTCACGTACCCGCCGGCGGGTCTCTTCGGAAAAGCGCGAGCCGGAGGCCGAATTCAGAACCAGGGACACGGTGGCCTGAGAGACACCGGCGGCGGCGGCGACATCATGCATCGTCGGTCCGGACTTTGGCCGCGATCCAGCCATGGGCACCTCCTCGGGCCAAGTAATTCGATCGGTTATTCGTATAACTCGTTGTGAACTGTATCTTGCATCACATCGGCCGTCAACATGGCCAATGGGGTGCCCATCTCGATGGTCTCGATGTTGACGCCTGAGCATCTTCGAGTGCGACAGAGTATTCCATTCCGGCTCGACGAGATCGTACTTGGTGGGAGCATCTGCGGATTGGCCGTCTCAGCAGGCCCCGCAACGGACTCCCGTGCTTGGACTTTTGCACAAGGGAACGGAAGTGTCTCATTCATTTGACCATTGAGCCGACAAGCCCTTCCACGGTTAGCTGGATCACATCAACGTTTCCCCGTGACCTTTCAGGAATCCTCATGACTTTGCAGAAGAACCGGCCCTTCGGCGGCCCCGCGCACTGGGACGACGTCGAGATCGGCGACGCCGTCCACCTCCGCCGGGGTGGCCGCATTGAGTACGCCGGACGCGTCGATAACCGCACCGCCGACGGCGCCGTCGTGTGGGTGTTGTCCGACGGCGGACGCCGGCAGCTGTTCCATGTTGCCGACGGCTTCGAACTGATCGTGGCAGACCCCGAGGGAGCCCGTCATGCTGACAACTGAACGCCAAGCAACCCTGGTGCGGCAGCCGACCGCGCTGTCCGGCACCGCGGCCGGGACGGACACCTGGGCTTCCGGCGCCGCCTCCTGCCCCGATGACTGCCACTACTGCTCGGGCCCCGAGACGGACTAGCGACAGCGGCTTCCCTCCCCGGGCACTCCCGCACGCCTCCGGCGCCGGACGCCCGGGCTCCTCAGCTCCCGGGCCCCGGTAGAATCTGGTAGGAAACCGCGACCCGCGATCAGCGACCCGTCAGGAGGACTCCGTGCGACCACACCACGCCCGGGTTCCTTTCCATTCCCTCCGGGCCGCACTGTTCGCCACCACTGCGGTGACGCTGGCCGCCTGTGCCCACGTCGTCTCCGGCGGCCAACTGCCCGGTTCCGGCATTCTGGTTGCCATCCTGGCCCTGACCGGACTGGCCTGCACGGTTGCCACCCGGCTCCATCTTGGGTTCCCGGCCGCGGCCGCCCTCCTGGGCGCCGGCCAAGTGGCCCTGCACGAGGCCTTCACCGCGTTCGGCGGATCCGTTGCGGGGAAGCCGGCCGGCGAGCCACCCCACCATGGCCCGGCCGTCATCCCCGCTGGAACCCTCACCCATCTTCAGTCCCATGAGCTGGAATCCCCGCTTGCCCTGCTCATGCTGGCTGGCCACGCGCTGGCCACTCTTGCGTGCGCGCTGCTCCTGGCCAAGGGCGAGGACGCCCTGTGGGCTCTCGCCGCCTGGCTCCGGCCGCTTGTCCAGCTCCCGTCGCCGGTGACGCCCGACGCCGGCACCGCGCCGGCGTCGGGCGGCTGGCCTTCGGACTGTGCCCCGCTCCCCTGGCGGAACCTCCGGCCCGATAGCCGCCGGGGCCCGCCCGCCGCCGCCGTACTTCCCTGACATCGTTCCGGCCGCGGCCGGAGCTGAACCGCTCTGCTGTGCCCTTAACCGGCCCGTTCCGATCCGGCCTGCGCTGCCGTGCGCTGCCTGCGCTGATCGAATCCGCCTCGTTCCGGGCCGCCTGTGCTGCCCCGTTCTGACCTGGGCTGGGCTGATCCGCGCAGCCATGAGCGGTACGAGCCGCCGCGTCCACCCCCGCTTTCGCGCTGCCCCGAGCGCAGCGCGTCCGCCTGAAAGGCACCCCTACCGTGAAAACCACACTGCACGCCTCTACCCTCCGCCGCACCCTCTCCGTCACGGCCGTGGCCGGCGGAACGGCGGCGCTGATGCTCGCCGGGCTTCCGGCCGCGTCCGCGCACGTCGAAGCCACCCCGGACAAGACCGCCGCGAACTCGTACGCCCTGCTGACCTTCGGGATTCCGCACGGCTGCGACACGTCCGGGACCACCAAAATGACCATCACCCTGCCCGCCGAACTCAACGACGCCCAGCCCACCGTGAACCCGAACTGGACGGCACAGAAAGTGACGGAACAACTGCCCGCGCCCAAGAAGCTGGACAACGGCACGTCCATCACCAAGCGGACAAGCCAGATCGTCTACACGGCCAAGGCCCCGCTGGACCCGGAACTGCGGGACACCCTGGTGCTCTCCGTGAAGCTGCCCGATACCCCGGGAAAGACCCTCTACTTCCCCACCCTGCAGACCTGCGAGCAGGGTCAGACGGACTGGTCCCAGATCCCGCAGGAAGGCCAGGACGAGGAGTCCCTCAAAACCCCGTCACCGTCGGTGACGGTCACCGACGCTGACGCCGGCGCGGACGGCCATTCGGCCCACACCGCCAGCGTTGAGGCCGCCCCGGCCGCCACCCAGATGGCGTCCGTGGACGACGGCGGCGCGCAGGCCCGAAGCTGGGGCGCCTTGGCGGCCGGGCTCGGCGGCCTGGTGCTCGGCGGGGCCGCGTTCATCCGAAGCCGCGTGACGAACGGCAGCAGCGACGCATCTGAGAAGTAACACGCAGCGCGGTTTGCCTCGGTTGATGCCCGGAAATCACAATCCGGGCATCAATCGGGGCTCCGTCGCCGTGGCGTCGTTGACTAAGGCATCGGCGGGCATAAAGGTGGTGCCATGAGGTCTCAGCGAATGAATCATGCACTGCTTGTGACAACGGCTGCCGTCGCGGCCCTCCTGCTCAGCGGCTGCGGGGGCAGCGCGGCGCAGACCCAGTCGGCGACGTCCCCGGCTACGCCGTCGGCCAGCCCGGCCAGCCTGCCCGCAGCCTCCGGTGCCGCAACGGACACCTCTGCCGCCCCGGCATCGCAGGCGGCCCAGTCCGGCCCCGCGCTGTGCAAGGCCGCGGGCCTGACGGCCACCACCGACTCCACCGGCGGCGGCGCGGCGGGCAGCGTCTACATGAAACTGATCGTGACCAACTCCGGCACCGAGCCGTGCCTGCTCAAGGGCTACGCGGGCGTTTCCCTCACGGCAGGGGCCGACGGCGAGCCGATCGGCGCCGCGGCCACCCGCGATGACGCCACCCCGGTCACTGATGTCCAGCTTGCCCCGGGCCAGGCCGGCGTCGCCACCCTGCGCTATACCCAGGCCGCCAACTACGGGGACTGCACCCGGACGCCCGCGGCTGGATTCCGGGTCTACCCGCCCGAGGACACCGCTTCCCTGTTCCTCGCGCAGCCGCTTGATGCCTGCAGCAACACCGAGATCAACCTGCTGACCATCGGGGCCTTCCAGCCGAAGTAGCACCCGACGCCCCAGGACCTTGCCCGGCCAATAGTGTCGGCGGGTTAGGGCATGATGGAGGAATGAAGGGGCAGGAGCTCGCTGGCGGCACACTTGCGGCCGACGCCATGGACCGGTTCAGCCGGCCGACCCGGGACTGGTTCCTGGGCGCCTTTTCCGGGCCCACCCCGGCCCAGAACGGCGCTTGGAATGCCATCTCCTCCGGCTCGCACGCCCTCGTCGTCGCTCCCACCGGCTCCGGCAAGACGCTCGCCGCGTTCCTCTGGGCGCTCGACCGGCTGATCGTCTCCGCCCCGGTCGAGTCCGAAACCCTACCCGGCCTGGACGCGACGGCCAAGGGTGGGCGCCGGAAAACGGCCGCACGGAAGACCCGCGTACTGTACATTTCCCCGCTCAAGGCCCTCGGCGTCGACGTCGAACGCAACCTCCGCGCGCCGCTGATCGGCATCACGCAGACCGCCAAGCGCCTGGACCTGCCCGCCCCGCTCATCACCGTGGGCGTCCGGTCCGGGGATACGACGGCGGCCGACCGCCGCTCGCTGCTCAGCCACCCGCCGGACATCCTCATCACCACCCCGGAATCCCTTTTCCTGATGCTGACGTCCAAGGCGCGGGAAACCCTCAGCGAGGTGGACACGATCATCATCGACGAGGTCCACGCCGTCGCCGGCACCAAGCGCGGGGCACATCTGGCGGTGTCGCTGGAACGGCTCGACGCGCTGCTGCCCAAGCCCGCCCAGCGGATCGGGCTGTCGGCCACCGTGGAACCCAAAGAGCTGGTGGCGCAGTTCCTCGCCGGGTCGGCATCGGTGGAAATTGTGGCTCCTCCGTCGCGGAAGAACTGGGACCTGACCGTTTCTGTCCCGGTGGAGGACATGTCCGATCTCCAGGGCGCCGCGGGGGCCTTCGACTCGGGTCCTGCCTCCGGACTCCAGCCGCAGGCATCCATCTGGCCGCATGTGGAGGAGAAGATCGTGGACCTGGTGCTGGCCAACCAGTCCACCATCGTGTTCGCGAACTCCCGCCGCCTCGCCGAACGGCTCACCGCCCGGCTCAACGAGATCTACGCCGAACGCCAGCTCATGGCGGCCGGCGGCGGCTGGACCGAGTTTGGCGCAGGCGCGCCGGACTTCGAAGCCGGACCGAATGCTGTGCCGATCGCCGTGCAGTCCGGGGGCGCCTCGGCGCTGCCCACCTCCACCGCCACGCCGGCGCACATGATGGCCCAGGCCGGCAGCACCGCGGGCGCCGATCCCGTGCTGGCCCGCGCACACCACGGCTCCGTATCCAAGGATCAGCGGGCCCTGATCGAGGACGATCTCAAGTCCGGGCGGCTGCGCTGCGTCGTGGCCACGTCCTCCCTGGAACTGGGAATCGACATGGGAGCCGTGGACCTCGTGGTGCAGGTCGAGTCGCCGCCCTCGGTGGCCAGCGGCCTGCAGCGGGTGGGCCGCGCCGGCCACCAGGTGGGCGAAATCTCCCAGGGCGTCCTGTTCCCCAAGCACCGGGCCGACCTCGTCCACACGGCCATCACTGTGGAACGGATGCTCGACGGCAAGATCGAGCGGCTCAGCGTGCCGGCCAATCCGCTGGACATCCTTGCGCAGCAGACGGTCGCCGCCGCCGCGCTCGGCGCCATCGACGTCGAGGAATGGTTCGCCACGGTCCGGCGGTCCGCGCCCTTCGCCTCGCTCCCCCGGTCCGCGTTCGAGGCCACCTTGGACCTGCTCGCCGGACGCTACCCCTCGGACGAATTCGCCGAGCTGCGGCCGCGGGTCATCTGGGACCGGAACGCCGGGACCATCGAGGGCCGTCCCGGGGCGCAGCGGCTCGCCGTCACGTCCGGCGGAACCATCCCGGACCGCGGGCTGTTCGGCGTCTACATCATCGGCACCGAGGTCGAGGGCACCGGCGGTTCCGCCGGTGCCAGTGCGGACGGCAGGGCAGCCAGCCCTGCCACGGCGGCGGCCAAGGGCGGGCGCCGGGTGGGCGAACTCGACGAGGAAATGGTCTATGAATCGCGGGTGGGCGATATCTTCGCCCTTGGCGCCACCAGCTGGAAGATCGAGGACATCACGCACGACCGCGTCCTGGTCTCGCCGGCGTTCGGCCAGCCGGGCAAGCTGCCGTTCTGGAAGGGCGATTCGCTGGGCCGGCCCGTGGACTTGGGCCGCGCCCTCGGCGCGTTCATGCGCGAACTCTCAGCGTCCGACGTCGGACCGGCCACCGAGCGGTGCAAGGCCAGCGGGCTGGACGACTACGCGGCGAACAACCTGATCCAGTACCTCGCCGAACAACGGCTCGCCACCGAGGTGGTCCCCAGCGATACCACCCTCGTGGTGGAACGCTTCCACGACGAGCTCGGGGACTGGCGGGTGGTGCTGCACAGCCCGTTCGGCCTGCCGGTGCATGCGCCGTGGGCCCTGGCCGTGGGCCAGCGCCTGCACCAGCGCTACGGGATGGACGGCTCGGCGATGGCCGCCGACGACGGCATCGTGCTGCGGGTGCCGATGATGGAAGACGAGCCGCCGGGTGCGGAGCTGTTCCTCTTCGATCCCGAGGAACTGGAGCAGATCGTGACGGCGGAGGTCGGCGGCAGTGCCCTCTTCGCCTCCCGCTTCCGCGAGTGCGCCGCCCGCGCCCTGCTCCTGCCGCGGCAGAACCCCGGCAAGCGGCAGCCGCTGTGGCAGCAGCGGCAGCGCTCCGCGCAGTTGCTCGATGTGGCCCGGAAGTACCCGACGTTCCCGATTGTCCTGGAGACGGTGCGCGAGTGCCTGCAGGATGTCTACGACCTTCCGGCGCTCAAGGACATCGCCGCCTCGGTGGAACGCCGCGAGCTCAGGATTGTGCAGACCACCACCCAGCAGCCTTCGCCGTTCGCGAAGTCCTTGCTCTTCGGCTACGTGGCCCAGTTCCTCTACGAAGGGGATTCCCCGTTGGCGGAGCGCCGGGCCGCGGCCCTGGCGCTCGATTCCACCCTGCTCAATGAGCTCCTGGGCCGGGTGGAGCTGCGAGAACTGCTCGATGTGAAGGTCATCGACGCCACGGAACGTGAGCTGCAGCGGCTCGCTCCGGACCGCCGGGCGCGCGGGCTGGAGGGCGTTGCGGACCTCCTGCGTCTCCTGGGCCCGCTCACTCCGGACGAGGTTGCCGCCCGCCTGGAATCGGTGGCGGCACCTGCCGCGGGCATGGAAACCGCCGGAACCCTGGCGGCGGAGAGCGCCGAGGCTGCCCCGGCGCGGGAGCCTGCTCGGACCTCCAGTGACGCCGCCGCTGCCCACCTGACCGCGCTGCAGCGGGCCAACCGGGCGATCAAGGTCAACCTCGCCGGCGTCGAACGCTTTGCGGCGGTCGAAGACGCCGCCCGGCTCCGCGATGCCCTCGGCGTGCCGCTGCCCATGGGCGTGCCGCTGGCGTTCATTGAACCGGTCGCAGACCCGCTCGGCGACCTCGTCTCGCGCTACGCCCGCACGCACGGGCCCTTCACCGCCGCCGAGGCCGCGGCGCGGCTGGGCCTCGGCGTCGCCGTCGTCGGCACCGCGCTGAAGCGGCTCGCCGCGGACGGCCGCGTGGTGGAAGGCGAGTTCCGCCCGCACGCGCCGGCGCCCGCAGTCACGGCGGACACTACGGCAGCCAGCACGGCACCCGGCACCGCGGAATCCGAGCACGCGGCGGCCACGGCTCCGTCTGCCGTTCTGCCCGCTGTCCTGCCGCTGGCAGGTATCAGCGAATGGTGCGACGCGGAGGTCCTCCGCAAGCTGCGCCGCCGTTCGCTTGCAGCGCTCCGGGCCGAAGTGGAGCCCGTGGACGCCACGGCGTACGGCCGGTTCCTTCCCGCCTGGCAAAACGTGCGAACACCCGGCGGCCGGGGGCAGTCCGCGCTGCGCGGCCTCGACGGCATCATCACGGCCATCGACCAGCTCTCCGGCGTGCCCATTCCGGCTTCCGCCTGGGAGCCGCTGGTGCTGGCCAGCCGCGTCTCCAATTACCAGCCGGCCATGCTGGACGAACTCATGGCCGCGGGCGAGGTCCTCTGGTCCGGGGCCGGCTCGCTGCCCGGCAACGACGGCTGGATCAGCCTCCACCTCGCCGATTCGGCCGAACTGACGCTGAATCCCGCCGTCGATTTCGAACCCGGCGACGCGCAGCGGCGGATCCTGGAACACCTGCAGACCAACGGCGGCGGCTATTTCTTCCGGCAGCTGACCGACGTTGCCGGCGGCATGGACACCGTACTGAGCGACCAGGACGTGGTGGCCGCGCTGTGGGATCTCGCCTGGGCGGGCCGGATCACCGGCGACACCTTTGCCCCCGTCCGGGCCCTCATCGCCGGCGGGCACACCGCGCACCGGCAGGTGGGGCGCGCCCCGCGGGCCCGCGCGCCGCGGCTCAGCCGGCTCGGGCGCGCGCACGGCACCGGCCTGCTCGGATCGCCGGGACTCACCGGCGGCAGGTACGGCTCGGTGACCGGCACCGCGCCCGCTCCCCCGCTCGCCGCTGGACGCTGGTCCGCCCTGCCGTCCCCGGAACTCGATGCCACCATCCACGCCCGGGCCACCGCGGAACTCCTCCTGGACCGCTACGGCGTGGTCACCCGCGGCTCCGTCATGGCAGAAAACATCCTCGGCGGCTTTGGCCTCATGTACAAGGTGCTGGCACGGCTCGAGGAGGCCGGCCGGTGCCGACGCGGCTACTTCATCGAGCACCTCGGCGCCGCGCAGTTCGCCGTGCCGGCCACCGTGGACCGGCTGCGGTCCTACGTCGAGGACGCCCAGCTGCACAAGGCCGAACCGGTGGCGCTCGCCCTCGCCGCCACCGACCCCGCCAACCCGTACGGCGCCGCGCTGCCGTGGCCCGCGCTTAACGTCGACGCCGGCACGGGCCACCGCCCCGGCCGGAAAGCCGGCGCCCTTGTGGTTCTGGTCGACGGCGCCCTGGCCCTCTACGTCGAACGCGGCGGCAAGACCCTGCTCGCCTTCAGCGACGACACCGAGGTCCTGGCCGCGGCGGGCACGGCCCTGGTGGGAGTGGTGACCCGCGGCGCGGTGGACAAGCTGATCATGGAGAAGGTCAACGGCCACGGCATCCTGGACACCCCGGTGGCCGCCGCCCTCGCCCAGGCCGGGGCCTACTCCACCCCGAAGGGACTGAGGATCCGTGCCTGAGGGCGATTCCGTCTTCCGCGCCGCGGCGCAGCTGCATGCCGCTCTGGCCGGGAAGGAACTGGTCTCGTCCGACTTCCGCGTCCCGCGCTTCGCCACCCTGAAACTCGGCGGCTGGACCGTGGACGAGGTGGTGCCCCGCGGCAAGCACCTGCTGATGCGGGTGCAGGGGCCGACGCCGAAGGACCGGCTCACCATCCACTCGCACCTGAAGATGGAGGGCAGCTGGCAGGTCTACCCGTCCGGAGGGCGGTGGCGGAAGCCCGGCTTCACGGCCCGGTGCGTGCTGCGCACCGCCACGGCCGAGGCCGTCGGGTTCTCCCTCGGCATTCTTGAGGTGGTCCGCACCGACCAGGAGGGCTCGATCGTGGGGCACCTGGGCCCGGATCTGCTGGGCCCGGACTGGGACGCGGCCGAGGCCGAACGCCGGCTGCGCGCGGACCCCGACGTGCCCATCGGGGTCGCCCTGCTGGACCAAAGCAAGCTGGCGGGGATCGGGAATATCTACCGGTGCGAGGCCTGCTTCCTCTCGGGCGTCCATCCGGGGGCGCCCGTGTCCGCGGTGCCGGATCTCGCCGCCATGATCACGGACGCCCAGGTTCTGCTGTCGGCCAATCTCGGCCCGGGCCGCCGGACCACCGTGCTGAATGCGCGGGGTGTCCCGGTGGGCCGCACGGCCGGGCGCCCCGGCTACTGGGTCTACCGGCGCGAGCACCAGCCGTGCCTCAAATGCGGTACCCCGATCCGCCGCGGGGTCCTTGGCAAGGAGACCGTCAGCGGTGCCATCACGGAGGAACGGGACATCTACTATTGCCCCACGTGCCAGCCGCTGCCCGGTCCTGACAGGGCCAGCGTCGGCTGAGGGGGCGGAACCGGACACATCAGCCGGTCATCAGATCCGCTGAAACGAGGGGACACCACTGGTCATGACGGGTCATGACGCCGCTGCGGACGCGCGGGCGACGGAACCTGCCGCTTCGGCGGCTTCCGCTTCCGTCCGTGCTGCTGTGGCGGGCTGTGCTGCCGTGGCGCGCCGCGCCTCGGGCACCGTGAACCACGGCAGCATCAACTGCACTAGGGGCCCGATCGCCAGCGCGTAGAGCACCGTGCCCGCACCCACCGAACCGCCCAGCAGCCAGCCGGCACCGAGAACCACCACTTCGATGCCGGTGCGGCAGACCCGAACCGGCCAGCCCGTGCGCCGGGCGAGACCGGTCATGAGGCCGTCGCGGGCGCCGGGGCCCAGGCGGGCGCCGATGTAGCAGGCGGAGGCCACGCCGTTGAGCAGCACCGCCCCGACCAGCAGACCGATCTGGCCGCCGAGCTGCGAGAACTTTGGAATCAGAGCCAGCCCGAGGTCGGCGAAGACCCCCACCAGCACCGCATTGCACAGCGTGCCGACGCCGGGCCACTGCCGGAGCGGGATCCAGAACAGCAGCACTAGGAAGCTGACAATGATCACCACCGTGCCAAGGCTGAGTCCGGTCTTGGCCGTCAAGCCCTGGTGCAGGACGTCCCACGGCGCCGTACCGAGGCTGGCTCGGATGAACATGGAGAGGGAAACGCCGTACATGGCGAGGCCGATCAGGAGCTGGAGGAGTCTGCGGGTCAACATGGAATCAATCCTCCAAGAGAACTGGCCTTGTAATCCATAGCCAGTTTGAAATACTGGCTCTATGTCCGTCTCTTTGACTCCGGGGTCCCTGACCCGTCTGCTGGGTGAGTGGAACGTTGGTGCCGCCCCCGCCTACCGCGAACTGGCCGACGTCGTCCGCTTGCTCATCCTCGACGGCCGCGTCGCCCTGGATGTCGCACTGCCCAGCGAGCGCTCGCTGGCCGCGACCCTCGGCATCAGCCGCACCACGGTGACCGCGGCGTACGCCCTGCTGCGCGACCAAGGCTTCCTCAGCAGCGGCCAGGGCAGCCGAAGCAGGAGCTGCATCCCGAGCCAGGGGCCCGCGCATGCCGGCGGCCCCGACGGCGCCTTGCGGCTCAGCGGCGCTCCCGGCCTGGCCGTGCCGGACGGAATCTTGGACCTGGCCTACGCGCCCCTGCCCGCCAGCGGCGAAGTGGTGCACCGGGCCTTTGCCGCGGCGCTGACGGAGCTGCCGGCACTGCTGCCGGGCTTCGGCTACGACGCCCTGGGCGTGGGCCGGCTCCGAGAAGCCATCGCAGCGCAGTACACCGCCGCAGGGGTTCCCACGACGGCCGGGCAGATCCTGGTCACCTCGGGCGCGCAGCATGCCCTGAACATTGTGCTCCGGACCCTGGCCGGCCGCTCGGGCACCAAGGTGCTCGTGGAACATCCGAGCTACCCCAATGCCCTCGACGCCATCCGGGCCGCGGGCTGCCGCCCGGTTCCGGTGGCCATGCCCGTCGCGGCCCCCAACGGCACAGCGCAGCGTGGCACAGCCCGCAACGCCGGCGGCCACGACGGCACGCTTCACACCAGCGCCGGCGGCTGGGACCTCGACGCCATGGAATCAGCGCTCCTGCAGCAGCGGCCCGCAATGGCCTACGTGGTGCCGGACTTCCACAACCCCACGGGCCGGCTGATGCCCGATTCCCAGCGGCGCCGCCTCGTGAAGGCCGCCGCGGCATCGGGAACCGTCCTGGTAGCCGATGAGACGTTGCGGGAGCTGAACCTCGACGGCGCCGGCTCCGCTCCCATGGCCGCGTTCAGCGCGGCGGTGGTCTCCCTCGGCTCCCTCAGCAAGTCGCACTGGGCGGGGCTGCGCACCGGCTGGATCCGGGCCAGCGAACCCCTCATCCAGCGCTTCGCCGCCGCCCGCACCACCCTGGACCTCGGCGGCCCCGTGGTGGAACAGCTTGCCGCGGCGCATCTGGTCAACGCCATCGCCGAGCCGCTGCCTGCCCGGCTAGCCGCGCTGCGTGAGAACCGGGACACCCTGCTGGACCTGGTGCGCGAGCACCTGCCGGGCTGGGAGCCGGAACGGCCCGACGGCGGACTGTCCCTCTGGTGCCGCCTCCCGGCGCCGATCAGCACCGCCCTCGCGGTGGTGGCTCCCGACGTCGGAATCCGGCTCGCCGCCGGACCCCGTTTCGGCGTCGGCGGCGCATTCGAGCAATACCTGCGGCTGCCGTTCACGCTGCCCCCGGAGCAACTGAAAACGGCGGTCCTGGCCCTACGGGCCGCGCAGGACCGGCTCGAGGCATCGCCGCAGCTGCGAAGGGAACTCGCCGGCCGCCGGGACCTGACGGGACCGCCAGCCGTCGCCATCGCCTGAGCGCAGCCGTGGAGGGGAACGACGCCCGGCGACGCCCGCACTTTCCTCCGCTGCGCAACGACCCGGCGCGGCCGACCGTTTCCCACGCTACGCAAACGACTCGGCGCGGCCTGCACTTTCTTACGCTACGCAAATGCCTTGTCGACGCCCGAATCCGGGTATCGACAAGGCATTTGCGCGTCGCCGGCCGGGATGCGCGTCACCAGGTGGAATGCGCCTCGCCAGCCGGCATGCGCGTCGCGGCCCTACGCGTACACCGTCGCCAGGAACCCGGCCCAGGCCTTCTCCGTCGCCCCGGTGTCCCCGGCGCCGCTGAAATCGTGAACGGTCATGCCCACCGGCGCCCCGAAAGCGTTGCGCCCGAAGAAGCGGTACATCGTATCCGCGGTCCGCAGCCCGAGAAAGTTCTCGTTGGCGAAGTCCACTTCGCCGGTGAGCGGGCCGACGCCGTCGAGCTCCAGCTGGACCGTTTCCCCCTGGGCCGCGGCGCCAACGCCAAGGGCCTTCTTGAGCCGGTCGAAGCCGTCCGGGGTCTGCGATGCGGCCGGCGCCTGGATGTCCGTGAAGACCACGGGCTTGCCATCGAAGTACTTCAGGTACTGACCCAGAGTGTGCAGATAAAACGCGGTGTGCTTGCTGGCGCCGTCGTACTGCTCATCCCAGTTGTCCGCGAAAATGCCGCTGTGCACGTAGTGCAGCCGGGCGCGGCCGCCGTCGAGCGGTGCCAGGACGTGCTCGAGCTGGTTGAACCAGCCATCCGGACCGTCCATCCGGGACACGAGGTGCGCCGGATACTCATCCACGGTCCGGACCGCCGGCCATTGGTCCGTAGGGAACATCCAGGCCGGGGTGTCCTTGGTGACGGCCTCCCACGCCCGCTCCGGGGTGCCGGGGAGTTCGGTGTCGTAGACGATCTCAAATTCACGCTTGTCAGTCATTGTCCTGCTCCTTAGCTTGCGGGTCTGTAGTTTGTCGGTCTGTGGCGTGTAAATCGGCGGGTGCCGGTTCGGCTGCCGGCGCTTTCAGGGCCGGGTGGAGCGCGACGACGAGCCGGTGCTTGCGTCCCGCCGCCGGGGAACCCGCTGCGGGTCCCGGTCCGGCGTCGTGGTACTTGTCTACGAGCCGGGTCACAGCGACGCCGAGCTCCTCGGCGAAGGCCGCCCGGTCCGCCGCCGAGCGGAACGTGATCTCGCCGTCGATCGCGAAGGTGGCGAGTTTCTGCCTGGCCGCGGCCGCACCGGCGATCAGCCGGCCCATCTCCTGGACCATGCGGGCGGCAAGCGCCAGCAGCCAGAAGGCGGAGAAGCGGTCCGAGAACCGGTGCGGGTCCGGCGCCACCGAGGCCAACGCCGCCGGCGAAATCAGGTACGACGCCGCCGTCGCCTGCAGGATGCGTTCGGTGACGTTGCCGCGCCGCCGCTCCTCGACGAGCTCGACGAGCCCGTGCCGCTCGAGGGCCTTGAGGTGGTAGTTCACCTTCTGCCGAGGCAGGCCGACCTTCGCGGCGAGCTGCGTTGCCGATCCGGGCTCGGCCAGCTCGCGCAGGATCCGGGTCCGGATCGGGTCCAGGGAGGCCTCCGCAGCGGCCGGGTCCTCGATCACCTCGATGTCCAACATGCTTCAAGTCTGCTCGCCGACAATTTTATTTGTCAAGAAATTTTTTCTGGTCGGCGGTCGGGCGGCGAGGCCCTTCGAGTTCGCCGCAACCGTGCCAGTTCGCCGTAAGCTTCCGGCGAATTCGCACGCGTAGGGCGAACTCGGGCGAACTGGGGCAGGGCAGGGGCGGGCGGGCCGCACGCGGGCCGGGGGGCAAGAGGCGCACACGTAGAATGGACCCGTGATGCAATCCCCCCTCCCCGTGCGCGACGGCGTCAATGCAACACGCCTGCGCCTGCCGGACGAGGGGCCCTGGGAGACGGCGTTGGATTACATGATGCACCGCTGGGGGCACATTGATCCGCAGGGTATCGAGGACCGGTTCGACGCCGGCGAGATCGTCGGCGAGGCCGGGGTGGCCCTGGATCGCGCCACGCCGCTGCAGGACCACACGTTCATCTGGTACTACCGCACCCTGCCGCCGGAGACGCGGATACCCGTGGAGCTGACCATCCTGCACCAGGACGATCACCTGCTGGTCGTGGATAAGCCGCACTTCCTGCCCACCACCCCCGGCGGGACCTACATCCAGGAGTCAGCCCTGGTCCGGCTCCGGAACCAGCTCGGCCTGCCGGACCTGATCCCGATGCACCGCCTGGACCGCATGACGGCCGGCATCCTGCTGCTCTCCACGAACCCCGAGACCCGGGGCAAGTACCAAGTGCTGTTCGAAAAGCGCCAGGTCCAGAAGGAATACGAGTGCGTGTCCGCCGCCGAACCGGCCCCGGGCCATCCCGCGGTCGACTTCCCCGTGGTGGTGCGCAACCGGATGACCAAGTCCCGCAGCTACCTGCTCGCCGAGGTCATTGACGGCGAGCCCAACGCGGAAACCCGGATCGAGCGGCTGCGGACATTTGACTCCACCGGCGCAACGGACGCCAACACGCATGTTTCACGCGAGACCGACGGCGGCCCACGCGGGAGTATTGACGGCGGCCCCGGACGCCGGGCGCTGTACCGGCTGGAGCCGCACTCGGGGAAAACCCATCAGCTCCGCGTGCACATGGCCTCCCTCGGACTGGGGATCGTCAACGATGCGTTCTACCCGGAACTTCTGGACAAAGCCCCGGACGATTACACCAAGCCGCTGCAGCTCCTGGCCCGCGGAATCCGTTTCGTCGACCCCATCTCGGGTGCCCCGGTGGAATACCGCAGCGGCCTGAACCTGAGCGAAGCCCGATAGCAGGCTGGAAGTGCGGTACCTTGTGCCCATGGACTTCGGAAATGCGGACAGCTGGGGCGCCGCGATCTATTTCTGGATCTTCCCCTTCGTGATCGGCGATGCCATCTTTCCGCCCATCCCCTCGGAAATGCTCGTCATCACCGGCGGCGCGCTCTCCGCGGAGGGCCACGTCAACGGCTTCCTCGTGGTGCTCCTCGCCGCCGTGTCCTCCTGGCTGGGGGATCTGCTGGTGTTCCAACTGTTCAAGCGGCGGCTCAGCCACGTGCTTGACCGCTGGAAATGGGGTCTGCAGTTCCACGCGGCTGTGCACTCGGCGATTGCGAAGGCGGGCCGGTCCTCCACCTATGGCGCGATCATCGGCCTCCGCTTCATCCCCGGCGGGCGGCTCGCCACGACGGCTGCGGCAGGCATCGCGAACGTTTCGACGCGCGGGTTCAGCCTCTGCGCGGCCCTCGGTGGCCTGCTCTGGGCCAGCTGGTCCGTGGCGCTGGGCTATTTCACAGGTTCGGCCACCCGGCTCCCATTCTGGGCGAGCTCCCTGATCGGCGTGGGCGTCGGGCTGCTGATCGGCGCGATCGTGGGCGTGATCGTGACGCGGCGGCGGGGCAGCCGTTCCCCCGTCGCGCCCACCCCCGGCGACCCGGACGAGGAACTCGACTTCTAGACGCCTTTTCTAGACCGGCGCCCAGCGGCCTCGGCTGCGCCGCAGCACCGTCAGCGCACCGGTGAGCGCAACGCGTTCGACGGCGTCGCGCATCATGGCGGCCGATTCGAGCGCCTGGCTGTTCTCGGTGCTGTACGCGGTGGCGTCGACCAGGAAGCGCAGATTCAGCTGCGGCACGCCGCCGGCGAGATCAAGCTGGTGGGATTCGACGTGGTGCCGCGTCCCGAGCGCCTCGATGGCCGCGGCCATGACCGCTTCCGGGTGGTTGCCCGGCTTGAGTCCGGTGATCTTCAGTCTGGTCTGGAACGACGGCATGAAACAACCCTATCCGCCCTCCGATCCTCCCGCAGATCCTGCCGGATTCCCGCGGACGCGCCCCCGAGTCGTGAGGGAGCGCCCGGAAGAAACACGCCACGCCTGAGGGAGGAACGAAACCGGGGGCCCGTTACCCCGTGTTGCGCAGCCCGGCGGCGACGCCGTTGACGGTGATCAGCATGGCACGTTGGAGTCGCTCGTCGATCTCGGCGCCGGAGATGCTCGCCCCGGCCTCGGCCCGGACGCGGCGCAGGAGTTCCACCTGCAGGTAGCTGATCGGATCGAGGTACTGGTCCCGGATCTCCAGTGAGCGCTTGAGGGTGGGCTGGGCATCGAGGATCACGTGCTCGCCGGTGAGGTTCTGAATTTCCGCCACGGTCAGCTCATACTCTGCCCGGATGGAGTGGAACAGGTGGTGCAGTTCCTCCGGCACCAGGGTGGAGACGTAGTAGCCGGCAATGTCCATGTCCGTCTTGGCCAGGGTCATCTCAACATTGGAAAGCACGGAGCGGAAGAAGTGCCAGCCCTCGATCATCTCCTTGAGCTGGGCCGCGTTTCCGGCCTCGCGCGCGGCTTTGAGGCCGGAGCCGACGCCGAACCAGCCCGGGACGATCTGCCGTGACTGCGTCCAGCCGAACACCCACGGGATGGCCCGCAGGCCCTCAAGGCCGGCGCCGGAATCGGGCCGCTTGGACGGGCGGGATCCGATGTTCAGGGATCCCAGCTGCTCCACCGGGGTGGAGGCCATGAAGTACGCGGGCAGGTCGGGGTCGTCAATCAGCGTGCGGTAGCGGGCAAAGGCGGCGTCGGAGACGGTTTCCATGACGTGGCCGTAGCGCACGCGCTGGTCCTCGGAGGTCCGCGGCGCACGGTGCAGCGCCGAGCCCTGCATCACCGCGGCGAGGGAGAGTTCCAGGTTTTCGCGGGCCAGTTCCGGCAGGGAGTACTTATCCGAGATGACCTCGCCCTGCTCGGTGAACTTGATCTCCCCTTCGAGCACGCCGTTGGGCTGGGCCATGATGGCGTCGTAGGTCGGCCCGCCGCCGCGGCCCACGGAGCCGCCGCGGCCGTGGAAGAGGCGCACCCGGACGCCATGCTTCGCCGCCACGTCCCGGAGCTTGCGCTGGGTCTTGTAGATTTCCCACTGGCTCGTCATGACGCCGGATTCCTTGTTGGAGTCCGAATAGCCGAGCATGATTTCCTGCACATCGCCGCGCAGCCGGACCAGCTCGCGGTAGGACGAATCAGAGAGCAGCCGGTCCACAATCTCGGCCGAGGCACGCAGCTCCTCCACGGTCTCCAGCAGCGGGGCGAAGCCGATCTTGGCATAGGGCGCCTCGCCGAAGAGGCTGACCAGGCCGGCCTCGCGGGCCAGCACGGCCGCGGCCAGAACGTCGTCCGCGCCGCGGGTCATGGAGATGATGTAGGTCTCGATCACGTCGGGGCCATAGGTGCGCAGGGCACGCCGGATCTCCCGGAAGACGTCGTACGTGCCGTCGGCGACGCCGTCGAGCTTGATCGGGTGGCCCGAGAGCGGGCGCCGGGACGCGAGTTCGGAGCCCAGGACCTCAAGCCGCTCGGCGCGGCTGAGCTCCGCGTACCGGACACCCGGGCCGCCGAGGCGGTCCATGAGCTGCCCGACGGCGTCATGGTGGTGGTCGGCGTGCTCGCGGATGTCGAGGGTGGCCAGGTGCAGGCCGAAGGAGGCGATGGCGCGGCGGACCCGGGACAGGGCGCCGTCGGCGGCAAGCGCGGCGTGGTGGTTTCGCAGCGAGCGTTCCAGCAGGCCGAGTTCGGCGAGGAGCTCCGCGGTGGCGACGTAGTCGCGGCCGGGCTCGTGCGCGGATCCGGCGGCGACTCGACGGCCGGTGTTGATCAGCTTGGCCTTGATGCAGGTCAGCTTCAGCCGGTACGGCTCCTGCGCGTTGAGCTCGAGGACACGTCGGTCCAGGGCGGGCAGGTTCTTGAGGTCGACGTCGATCGAGTCCAGGAGTTCCTGGTCCGCCCCGGCCAGAGCGGTCGAGTTGGACAGGATGGAGATCAGCCCGTCGATCAGGCCGATGCTGATCCGCACGGCGTGCTGGTTCTGGATCTGGAGGATCTCGCGGGTGACGGCCGCGGTGACGTTGGGGTTGCCGTCGCGGTCGCCGCCGATCCAGGAGCCGAAGCGGATCGGCGCCTTCTGCGTCGGCAGCGTGACGCCGTGCTCGGCGAGCAGCTCGGACAGGTCCGAGAGCATTTCCGGCATGGCGTCGCTGAGGATGCCGGTGAGGTAGTAGATGGCGTTCCGGGCCTCATCGACGGGGGTGGGCCGGACCTGGCGGAGCTCGTCGGTCTGCCACATCTGGTCGATCACTTCGGACAGGTGACGGTCCTGGCGGCGGCGCGCGGACGTGCCCTCCGCCGTCGATTCGGCGAGGATGTCCGAGAGCCGGCGGATCTTGTCCAGCACCGAGCGGCGGGAGGCCTCGGTGGGGTGCGCGGTGAAGATGGGGCGGACGTCGAGTTCGTTGACGACTTCCTGGAGCACGGAACTGCCGGCCTGGTCCGCGATCTCGACGACGGCTTTGGCGAGCCAGCCGTCCTTTTCCTGCCGGCTGCGGAGCCCGCGGACCCGGTGGACCTGCTCGGCGGCGTTCGCCAGGTGGAAGTAGAACGCGAAGGCACGGACCAGGTCGGTGGCCTGCTCGAGCGGCAGGGAGCCGAGCAGTTCGCGGACCTGGGCGACGACGTCGTACGAGCTCCACGGCCCGGTGGCGTCCGCCCCGCCCCGGGCCGCTTCCTTGGATTCCTTGGTCAGCAGGCGCACCTGCTCCACGAGGTCCAGGAGTTCTGGCCCGTGCTGGCGGACCAGGGATTCGCCGAGAAGGGTGGAAACGCGGCGGACGTCGGCCCGGAGTTCGGCCGCAAGATCGGTGTCGGAATGCATTGCAGTGTCAGCCATGGAAACTATCTTTCGAGGGTTCGACGTGGCTCGTACACTGCGCTGGATACTGTGAGCCTGATTACTTCTTCCCATGGGATGTTACCCGCAGGCACTCCCGGCCGGAATTCCGTCTCAGATAGTGTCAGGCCCTTCCGGGACCTACCGCGCGATCTTGAAGTTGAACTCGCCAGTGCCGAGCGCGCCCCAGATCCGCAGCCAGATCGGCAGGATCATTTCCGCCCCGCGGGCACTGGTGATGTCGCCGAGGTCGATCACGTCGCGGTGGCCGAAACTCTTGAGGATCTCGGTCACTGCCGCCTTGGCGTCGGCGTCGTTGCCGGAGACGAACACTGAATGCTCGCCGCCGGCCACCCGCGCCGGGTCCACCATCACCGAGGCCGTCATGGTGTTGAGGGTTTTCACCACGTGCGCCTTAGGGAAGGACCGCTGGATCTGCTCGCCCAGGCTGTCCGTGTTGACCGGATTCAACGACGGCGGCATGCCCCGCGAGAAGTCCAGCGGGTTGGCGATGTCCATGATGACCTTGCCGGCGAGGTTCCCCGAGCCCGCAGCGGTCAGGGCCGCCAGGGAGCCGCCGCCGTTCGTGGCGTTGACGATCAGCTCCGCCCCGGCCGCGGCATCGGCAAACGGGACGACGCCGACTCCGGAGTTCGCCGCGTGCCACTGGGCGAACGGCGGCGTGCCCATCGTGTCCGGCTCGGTGCGGGCAAGTGTCGCTTGCGGGTCGCGGGTGCCGATCACGACGTCGTGCCCCAGGCCTGCCAGTGCGCCGGCAATCGTGCACCCCACCATGCCGGTTCCGAGTACTGCAATCTTCATGGCGTCCTCATTCTGAATCAGCGGAGTAGACAGGTTCGTCTACGTGTAGGCAAGACGCTATCAGACAGACCTGTCTACGGCAATAAGAAACCGCACCCTGGGCGCTGGGAGCCGGTTGACTGACAGATATTGAAATCTGTCAGTTGTCCGCGATAGTCTCCCTCCATGACAACTCCCCCTCTCGGCCCCACCCGCACCCTGGGCTCCACGGGCCCTGCCACCGCTCCCATCGGCCTCGGACTGATGGGCATGTCCGATCTTTACGGACCGGCCGACGACGCCGAGAGCATCGCCACGATCCATGCCGCCCTCGACGCCGGCGTGACGCTGCTGGACACCGGGGACTTCTACGGCATGGGACACAACGAAATGCTGCTGCGAGATGCGCTCCGCGGCCGCCGGCGCGAGGACGCCCTGATTAGCGTGAAATTCGGCGCACTGCGAGACGCCCGGGGCGGATGGAACGGCGTGGACACCCGCCCCGCCGCGATCAAGAACTTCCTGGCCTACAGCCTGCGGCGGTTGGGTACCGACTACGTTGACATTTACCGGCCCACCCGCCTGGATCCGACCGTCCCGGTGGAAGAGACCATGGGGGCACTGGCCGGGCTCGTACAGCAGGGCCTCATCCGCCATATCGGCCTGTCCGAAGTGGGCGCCGAAACCCTGCGCCGCGCCAACGCCGTCCACCCGGTCTCCGATCTCCAGATCGAATACTCCCTGATTTCCCGCGGCATCGAGCAGGATATCCTGCCGACGGCCCGCGAACTCGGCATCGGCATCACCGCCTACGGCGTGCTGTCCCGCGGCTTGGTATCGGGTCACTGGCCCGCGGCCGGCACCGGGAACCGGCGCGATTTCCGGGCCCACCTCCCCCGATTCTCCGGCGAGAACCTGCAGCGAAATCTCGAACTCGTCGAACGGCTGCGCGGCATCGCGGACCGCAAGGGCGCGACCGTCGCCCAGCTCGCCATCGCTTGGGTCCTGTCCCGCGGCGAGGACATCGTCCCCCTCGTCGGCGCCCGGCGCCGCGATCGGCTCACCGAATCGCTGGGAGCGGCCGACCTGGTCCTCTCCGGCGAAGACCTGGCAGCAATCGAGGCCGCCGCCCCGGCCGGTGCCGCCGCGGGCACCCGCTACGACGCCGGCCAGATGGCCTGGCTCGACAGCGAACGCCGGTGACGCCTGCCGTCGGCGTCCTGACGGAGGGGCGCATCCTCGACGCCGCCGAGGACGTGCTGCGACGCTTCGGGCCGGCCAAGGCCACGGTGGTGGACGTTGCGAAGGCCCTCGGCGTCAGCCACGGCAGCGTGTACCGGCACTTCCCCACGAAGGTGGCGCTGCGGGACGCGGTGGCCCGGCGCTGGCTGGACGGTCTCGTGGAGCCGCTGGATCCTGCCCGCGATACGGACGGCCCGGCCGCGGAACGGCTGCTCCGCTGGCTGGAACGCCTCGCGGCCATCAAACAGGGCTTGGCACTGAATGATCCCGAGCTGTTTGCCACCTTCAGCCAACTGACCGCCGAGGCGCGGGAAGTCGTGGCGTCCCACGTTGACCACCTGGCCGCGATGATCACCGCGATCATTGCCGACGGCGTCAGCAGCGGCGAGTTTGTGGTGATGGATCCGGTGACGGCCGGCCGTGCCGTCCTGCACGCGACCGCACGGTTCCACCACCCGCTGCACGCGGCGGAATGGGCGGACCCGGCCATCGGCTCCGAGCTGCAGGAGGTCTGGCGGCTGCTCGTGCAGGGCCTGGCCGTACACCCGTAGGACTCACACCCTCAGCCCCGTGCGGTTAACGGACATGATCGAGGCCGGGAATAGACAGACTTGTCTGTGTACGATTGTGACATGACGTCGCCAGCAGCCACCGCCACGCCGGCTGCCCGGACCCCCGCCGGGCAGGCCCGGGAGAAGATCCTGGCCACGGCCTTCCGCCTGTTTTACGCGCAGGGACTCCGGGCCGCCGGCATCGATACGATCATCGCCGAGTCCGGTGTCGCGAAGGCGACGTTCTACAAGTACTTTCCGGCCAAGGACGACCTCATCCTGGCGTATCTGGAGAGGGTCGACGGCGTCTGGACCGGGCAGCTTCACGCAGCAGCCGAAGCCGCCGGCGAAGACCCCGCCGCGCAGCTCGTGGGTCTGTTCGATGCTCTGACCACGGCCTGCCGGCGCGACGGCTACCGCGGCTGCGCCTTCATCAACGCGGCCGCCGAGTCGGCCTCCGGCACCAGGGTCCACGACCGGACCGTGGCCCACAAACAGCAGATCCGCGCCTGGATCAGGGACCTGGCCGTGCGCGCCGGCGCGCAGGACCCGGACCAGCTGGCCCGCGGCCTGACCCTGCTGCTCGACGGCGGGCTGGCCAGCGGGGTGCTCGACGGCGACCCGGACGCGGCCGCCGCAGCCGGCGCCGCCGCGGCCCAGCTCGTGGCAGCCAGCCTCAGAACTCCACCCACCCCCAACTGACTCGCAGCAGGGGCTAGTTGGGCTGACACCCCCTGGAGGTGCCCATGACCGCTCCTGAACCCGGGACTGGTTCGAACCCGACAACTGATTCAGCGAAGGACCCCCAGCTCGCCCGCTGGCAGCGCTTCCGGAACAGCCGCAACGCGGCCCTCGCGAGTGAGCACGGCTGGCTGACGCTGACGTCCTTTCAGTGGCTGGAGGACCGTCCGTCCGCCGTCGAGCTCGCCCCGGGGCTCTGGTCCACGGACGGCACGGCGGCCCGCCTCACCGCCGCCGTGCCCGAGGGTCTGACCCTCGTGGAGACCGGCGAACCCGTGGACGGGACCGTCAGTGCCGAACTCGCCGACGAGGAATCGCTGATGTGGGTGCAGTACGGCGGCGACGACGGCCGCCAGGTGGTGGTGGAACTCGCCATGCGGGCCGGCAAGTACGCCATCCGCACGAGAGACTCCCAGTCACCGGTGTTCACCGGGTTCGACGGCGTGCCCACCTTCGACTTCCGTCCGGACCTGGTGATCGAGGCCCGGTTCGTGCCCTATGCCGAACCCGTAGACGTGCCGATCGGCACCGCCAACCCGCTTGTGGGTGGCATCCACCGCTCGGTCGGCGAGCTCGTCTTCCGCCTTCCGGGCTCGGAGCACGAGTTCCGCCTGCAGGCGGAGGAGGAGAAGCTCGGCGCCCTGACCGTCACCTTCCACGATGAGACGAATGGGGAAAGCACGGATGAGTGGCGGAAGGTGTCCACCGCCCGGCCCCGCGTCGATGCTGCGGGAAACCGAACGGTGATCCTGGATTTCAACCGGGCCATCAACTACCCCAGCGCCTTCACCCCCTACGGTACGTGCCCCATGCCGGTGAAGAACAACAGCCTGGACTATCGCATCACGGCCGGCGAGAAGGAGCCCGGGCTCTTTTAGACGATCGCGGACACCCCGGTGACGGCTCGTCCCGTGATCAGGGTGTTGATCTCGAACGAGCCCTCGTAGGTGTAGATCGCCTCGGCGTCGGAGAATATCTTGGCCATCCGGTAGTCGGTGACGATCCCGTTGCCGCCCAGCAGGGACCGGCCCATCGCCACGGTCTCGCGCATCCGGGCGCTGACGTAGGACTTCGCGAGCGCCACCTGCGGCATGTCCGCGGCACCCTGGTCCTGCAGCTGGGCGATCCGGACCATCATGCCCATGCTGGCCACGGCATTGCCGAGCATGGTCACCAGCTGCTGCTGGACCAGCTGGAACTTCGCAAGCGGCCGGCCGAACTGCTGGCGTTCGACGGCGTACTGCCGGGCGACGTCGAACGCCGCAAGCTGCTGCCCTACCGCCTGCCAGGCCACCATGATCCGGGAACCGCGCAGGAGCTCGTTGGTGTCTTCGAAGCTGCTGATGCCGGCGAAGCGGTCCGCCTCGGCCACGCGGACGTCGGTGAAGACGATGTCCGCGTTCTGCACGGTGCGCAGGGCGATCTTGTTTTCGATCCGGCTGCGGCTCACGCCGGGCAAGGTGGCGTCGACGATGAAGCCGCGGATGCCGCCGTCGGCCTCGTCCCGGGCCCAGACCAGCATGTAGTCGCAGAACGTCCCGTTGCCGATCCAGCGCTTGGCGCCGTTGAGCACCCAGGCGTCGCCACCGTCGGCCGCGCCGCCGGGAATCCGCCGGGCCCGGGTCTCCATGCCGCCAGCGACGTCCGAACCGTGGTCCGGTTCGGTGAGCGCAAAGGCACCTGTGGTGCGCAGGTTCGCCGCGTCGTCGAGCAGGCGCGCCTTCTGTTCGTCGGAGCCGAAGCCGTAGAGCGACTCCACGAAGAGGTCATGGTGGACCAGGAAGAAGGTCGCGAGCGAGGTGTCCACCCGGGTCATCTCGGCGATGACGATCCCGGCGAACAGGTTGCTGTAGCCGCGCTGGGCGGGGGCGCTGAGCTCCAGGGCGGCCAGCTTGGGCAGGATATGGGCGGGGAACTCGGCCTTGTTCCACCAGTCCGTGGCGAACGGTGCGACCTCGGCCGCCAGGAACTCCCGCAGCTGCGTCAATTTGGCCTGCTCCGCGTTGCTGAGCAGGGATTCGTAGTCGAAGTAGTCCGCCGCGGGCAGCCCCGCCACAGATGCTGCGGCCACTGCCGATGCGGCCGCAGCCGGTGCTGCCGCGGCAGCCGGCCCAGTCCGGGTCATTTCGGGCCCATGCGGATGGCGCCGTCGAGGCGGATGGTCTCGCCATTGAGCATGGCGTTGTCCACAATGTGCGCTGCAAGGTTGGCGTACTCGGCAGGACGGCCCAGCCGCGAGGGGTGCGGCACCTGCTGGCCCAGGGAGTCCTGCGCCTCCTGCGGCAGTCCGGCCATCATGGGGGTCTCGAAGATTCCCGGCGCGATGGTGACCACCCGGATGAGCGAGCGCGCGA
The DNA here is from genome assembly GCF_900104405.1 of Arthrobacter sp. ok909. NCBI lineage: Bacteria > Bacillati > Actinomycetota > Actinomycetes > Micrococcales > Micrococcaceae > Arthrobacter > Arthrobacter sp. ok909. The sequence goes on from NZ_FNJS01000024.1 coordinate 32,345, forward strand.
GTTCGCGGGCGATCGGCAGCGTCATGGCGGCCACCGCGCCCTTGGAGGCGGCGTAGGCGGGCTGACCGATCTGGCCGTCGAACGCGGCGACGGAGGCGGTGTTGATGATGACGCCGCGCTCGGGACCGCCCAGTTCCGTGGCGGCGGGCTCGGTGGCGGCCATCGCGGCCGCGGCCAGGCGGATGACGTTGAAGGTGCCCACGAGGTTGATCTGGATGACGCGGTTGAAGGTCTCCAAGGGCAGCACGCCCTCGCGGCCCAGGACCTTGCCCGGGGTGGCGATTCCCGCGCAGTTCACCGCGATGCGCAGCGGGCCCAAGGCGACGGCGGCGTCGACGGCGGCCTGCACCTGCGCCTCGTCGGTGACGTCGGCGGGAACAAAGACGGCCGTGCGGCCGCCTGCCTCAGCGCCGCCAGTGGACGTGCCACCGCCGGCGTTCCGGTGAGCGGAAGCGGCGAGTTCGGCGGCAAACGCGGCCCCGGCGGAGCCCGGCAGATCCACGAGCACCACCGATGCGCCAGCGTCGAACAGGCGCCGGGCCGTGGCAGCTCCGAGCCCGGAGGCCCCGCCCGTAATCAGCGCGACAGTACCCTTGATGTCCATGCATCCTCCTTGATGTGGAACCGAACCCCGGCCGCCAAGCCTCGACGCGGGCGCCGCCTGAAGCAGCGGCCCGCCGGGAACATTAGTTAGTGCATGTTAACTGGAATGCCGGCATTCCGCACCTTTGCCCGCGCCCCGCGGAACGATTCCACCGCAAGCTTCACTGCACCCTTCGAAGCCGCCGTCAGGAACGGCGTCCGGGCGCGTCCCGCGATTAGGCTTGAACCATGACCCGCGCCGACGCCGCCCCCAACTGGTCCTTCCGCGCGGACGAGGCCGCCCGCTCGGTGACCAGGCTCTTCGGGCAACGGCTCTTCTTCCTGCCGGGGACCCACATCGGAGCAATCCTCCGGCCCTCGGGCCGGCTCAAGAACCTGTCCCGACCCTGGCACTACTGGTGGCAGGCGCACTACCTGGACTGCCTCGTGGACGCCGGCCGCCGGGAGCTGGGCTCGCCGGGGCATCCGGGCGCCAAGTTCGACGGCGAGAACCGGCCCAGCGCCGGCAGGCTCGCCTCCCGGCTCGTCACCGGGATTCGGCTCCGCAATTTCCTCACGGTGGTCAATGACTACTACGACGACATGGCCTGGCTGGCCCTCGCCACGCTCCGGCTGGACAGGCTCGCCGAGGACTCCCGCAAACGCACCGGTCGGGAGCGCAACGCCAAGGTCCTGCAGAGCCTGGCGCTCCAGTTTGACGCCGCTTCCACGGACGATCTGGGCGGCGGCACCTTCTGGAGCAAGAAGCGGGACTTCAAGAACACGCCCGCCACCGCACCGGTGGCCCTCTACTACGCGCGGACGGGCAACGGGGCCAAGGCCCAGGCGCTGCTGGAGTGGCTCGACGCCCGGCTCTACGCGCCTGAACAGGGCCTGTACCGGGACGGCCTGCGGATTTCCGGCACGGGCGAAGCGGTGCTGGAAGAGACCATCTACACCTACAACCAAGGGCCCGTCCTCGGCGCCCTGCTGGAACTCGGGGGCGAGGCGAACCTCGAGCGGGCGGCCGCGCTGGTGGACGCCGTGGCGCGCAGCCTCACGCAGCCGGCGCCGCTTCTGGGACGCAGCGCGGCGGTGTTGCGCTGCGAGGGAACGGGCGACGGCGGACTCTTCACCGGGATCCTGGTCCGATACCTGGCCCTTGCAGCCCTAAACGAGGGCCTTCCGGCCGAAACCCGGGCCACGGCGACAACCCTCGTAAATGACACCGCCCAGGCCCTCTGGGAAGGCCGGCGGATTCTCCCGGCCCACGACCGCCTCGCCCGCGGGGGCAGCCATCTGGTCTTTTCCAACCGCACCGAACTGCCGGCGCGCCGCAGCTATCCGGAGGGCGCCGCCGTCGAACTCTCCACCCAGCTCCAGGCCTGGATGATTCTGGAGGCCGCCGCATCGATCGCCCAGGCACACGCCCCGTAGGCCGCCCCGCAGGCCGCCCGCCACCGGCGCTAATTACGTCACGCAATAGTTTCGTAATTCATGTGATCCTGATCACTTAACGCGTTCTCAGGTTGGTTGCTTAGGTTTGGCTAACCTACAGTCTTTCTTAGTGAGCATGCCCTAACTTCCCCGCTCACGGGGGTCAGGGCACCTACGACGACTTCCTTGCAGAAAGTAGCCCCATGAAGATCCGCACCAACGCACTGGCGGGCATCGCCCTGGCCGCCACTGCCGCCCTGGGCCTGGCCGCCTGCGGCTCCGGTTCGTCCTCCCCGGCCGGCAGCAGCGCAGCCGCCGACGGCACCCCGTCCGGTGAGATCACGGTCTATAACGCCCAGCACGAGTCCCTGACCAAGGAGTGGGTGGACGCCTTCACCGCCGAAACCGGCATCAAGGTCACCCTGCGCCAGGGCGACGACACCGAGATGTCCAACCAGATCGTCCAGGAAGGCCAGGCCTCGCCGGCGGATGTCTTCCTCACCGAGAACTCGCCCGCCATGGCCCAGGTGGAGAACGCCGGCCTCTTCGCGGACGTGGACAAAGCCACCGTGGATCAGGTTCCCGCCGAATTCCGCCCCTCCACCAACAAGTGGACCGGCATCGCGGCACGCTCCACCGTGCTGGTCTACGACAAGAACAAGATCAGCGCGGACAAGCTGCCCAAGTCGATGCTGGACCTGGCCAACCCCGAGTGGAAGGGCCGCTGGGCCGCCTCGCCGTCGGGCGCCGACTTCCAGGCAATCGTTTCGGCCCTGCTGGAACTCAAGGGCGAAGCCGCGACCCAGGAATGGCTCAAGGGCATGAAGGAAAACTCCAAGGCCTACAAGGGCAACAGCACGGCCATGAAGGCCGTCAACGCCGGCGAGGTGGACGCCGCCCTGATCTACCACTACTACTACTACGGCGACCAGGCCAAGACCGGCGAGAACTCCAATAACGTCACGCCGTACTACTTCAAGAACCAGGACCCGGGCGCCTTCGTCTCCGTCTCCGGCGGCGGCGTGCTGAAGTCCTCGAAGAACGCAGCGGCCGCCCAGGCCTTCCTGAAGTTCATCACCGGCAAGAAGGGCCAGGAAGTGCTCCAGAAGGGCACCTCCTTCGAATACGCCGTCGCTTCAGGCGTCCCGTCCAACGAAAAGCTCGTACCGCTCAAGGATCTGCAGGCACCCACCGTGGATCCGGCCAAGCTCAATTCCGCCAAGGTCACCGAACTGATGACCCAGGCAGGGCTGCTGTAACGGCAGTGGCTAGCAAGCTGGCGGTCCCGGGTCCATCTGGTGATTTGACGACTGACACGACGACGGCGGGCAGGGGCAAGCGCCCCCGCCCGCCTTTCGGCGTCTCTGTTGTGTCCATTGTGGCGGTGCTGATCGCCTTGTTCTCCCTGGTGCCGCTGGCCTATGTGATCGTCATGACGGCCGCCACCGGGTGGGACACCGCCGTCTCCCTGATCTTCCGCCCTCGGGTGGGCGAACTGCTGCTGAACACTGTGCTCCTGACCGTGGTGACGGTGCCGCTGTGCCTGATTCTGGGCGTGGGCGGCGCCTGGCTCGTGGAACGCACCAGCCTGGTGGGCCGGAAGTGGTGGGCCGTGCTGCTCGCGGCCCCGCTGGCCATCCCCGCCTTCGTCAACAGCTATGCCTGGGTTTCCGCGGTCCCCTCCCTCGGCGGGCTGTGGTCCGGGGTCCTGATCGCCACCCTGTCCTATTTCCCGCTCGTCTACATCCCGGCCGCCGCGACCCTCAGCCGCTTGGACCCGGCCATCGAACAGTCCGCCGCGTCCCTCGGCCTCGGCGCCTGGCGCGCCTTCTTCCGCGTGGTGCTGCCGCAGCTGCGCATCGCCATGACCGGCGGAGGCCTGCTGGTCGCGCTGCACCTGCTGGCGGAATACGGGGCCTTCGCGATGATCCGCTTTGACACGTTCACCACCGCGATCATGGTGCAGTACCAGTCCACCTTCAACGGGACCGCCGGAAACATGCTCGCCAGCGTCCTGGTCTTCCTGTGCCTGATCCTGCTGCTCGTGGAAGTCCGCAGCCGCGGCAGCGCCCGGTACGCCAGGATCGGTTCGGGTGCCCAGGCGCGCGCCTTGCGGCTACCCCTGCACGCGTACCAGGTCCCCGCCCAGCTGTCCCTGATCGCCCTCACCGCGCTGGCGTTCGGCCTGCCGCTGACGTTCGTGCTGCGCTGGGTCATCGCCGGCGGGCCGGACGTCTGGGCCGCGGAGGAGTTCATGCCGGCCCTGCTGCAGACCCTCGCCTACGGCATCGCCGCGGCCGTGGTCACCACCCTGGTTGCGTTCCCCATGGCCTACCTTGCCGTGCGGCATCCGGGCTGGTTCAGCAAGTCCCTGGAGCTCTCCAACTACATCACCAGCTCCATGCCGGGGATTGTGGTGGGCCTGGCGTTTGTGACCGTAAGCATCCGGATGCTCCCCAACATGTACCAGACCTCGGGACTCCTGATCGCGGCCTATGTGCTGTTGTTCCTGCCCCGGGCCCTGGTGAACATCCGCTCCGGGCTGGCCCAGGCGCCGAAGGAACTCGACGAGGCCGCGCAGGCGCTCGGCAAGCCGCCCCTGCTGGCGTTCCTCCGTGTGACGCTGCGCCTCACGGCCCCCGCCGCGGCCGGCGGCGCGGCACTAGTGTTCCTGGGGATCGTCAACGAGCTCACGGCCACGCTGTTGCTCTCCCCCAACGGGACCCGCACGCTCGCCACCGAGTTCTGGAGCAAGAGCAGCGAGATTGACTACGCCGGCGCCGCTCCGTATGCGCTCCTGATGATCCTGATCTCGGCGCCCATGACCTACCTCCTTTTCCAGCAGTCCAAGAAAGTGGCCGGACAGTGACCGATTTTTACCCTCCGCACGAGGCACCCTCCCGTCTCCCCGAGCCGCGGATCGCGGCGTCCGTGGCGCCCAGCACCAACAGCCACCTGGAAATCGACGCGGTCACCAAGAACTTCGGGCCCCAAGCGGTGCTCAAAGGCGTCAACCTCTCCGTCGCCAAGGGCGGAACGACGGCGATCGTGGGACCGTCCGGTTCCGGCAAGACCACCCTCCTGCGGCTGATCGCCGGCTTCGAACACCCCGATACCGGCACCATCTCGCTCAACGGCAGCAAGGTGGCGGGAGAGGACGCCTGGGTCCCGGCCCACAAGCGCCACGTCGGCTACGTGGCCCAGGACGGCGCCCTGTTCCCGCACCTGACCGTGGGCCAGAACATCTCCTTTGGCCTGGACACCGGCAAACTCCCCGGCGGACGCGGCGGCGTCAAGGCGCGGGTCGGCGAGCTTTTGGAAATGGTCTCGCTGGACCCGTCCATGGCCAAGCGCCGCCCGCACCAGCTCTCAGGCGGCCAGCAACAGCGGGTCGCACTTGCCCGGGCGCTGGCCCGCGAGCCCGAGCTGATGCTCCTGGACGAGCCGTTCTCCGCCCTGGACGCCGGCCTGCGGGTGGCGACCCGCCGTGCGGTGGGCCAGGTCCTGAAGGACGCCGGGGTCACCACAATCCTCGTCACGCACGACCAGGCCGAGGCGCTGTCCTTCGCCGACCAGGTGGCCGTGATGCGCGGCGGCAAGCTGGCACAGATCGGCAACCCGTTCGTCGTCTACACACGCCCGGCGGACCGCGCCACCGCCGAATTCCTCGGTGACGCCGTCATCCTGGATGCCTGGATGGAAGGCTCCCTGGCCACGTGTTCGCTCGGCGGGATCCCCGTGCGCCGCCCGCCGGCGCAGGGCCGGGTTCAGCTGATGCTGCGGCCCGAGCAGATCCGCATTTCCGAGGACGGCCCCATCCGCGGCACCGTGGTGGACACCGACTACTTCGGCCCCGAGACCACCGTCCGGCTCCAGCTCCCCGTCCCGCCGGTCCTTGCCGCCGGCGCCGTCCCGGACCACCGCTACCCCGGCGGCGGGGAAATCATCACCATCCGGCACTGGAACGCCTCCATCGCCCGCCCCGGCACCGAGCTGAGGCTGCGCGTGGTGGGCGAGGCCGTGGCGTTCCCGATGGACGACGCGCCGGTCCAATAGGACATTGAGCCCTCCGCGGGCCCCGGCATAGGGTGGGCGAATGACTGTTCAGCCAGGCCTGCACCGCCAGCACTGCTCCGTTGCCGCCCCGACGCAGCTGTGGCTCGATCCCGACGGCCGACTGGCCGGCGAGTCCAACCCGCCAGGCGCCGGGCAGTCCGGTCAGTCAGCCGGCGGGTCCACCGATCCGGCCGGGTTCACCGGGCTCCTTCACGGCGACACCCGGATGCTCTGCCGCGCCCTCGTACGCGTCAACGGCCTCGAGCCAGAACCGGCCACCGTCGAGACTCAGCCCGGCGGCGTCCTGCGCGTGCGGGGACTCGTCCGCGGCATCCCGGGGCCCACCGAAGATCCCGCCGTCGAGCTTGTCCAGACCTGGACCGTGACGCCCGGAGTGGTGCGGCATGCCCTGCAGCTGCGCACGTCACTGGATTCCCTCGACGTCGAGATCGACGTTGAGCTGGCCGCCGACTTCACCGACATGGCCCAGATCCGGCTCAGCCGCTTCCGCGACGCGTCCGCGCCGGTCTCGGCCGACCAGTCGGCGTTGCGCTGGCGGGAGGGCGGGAAGAGCCTCGCGGTGGCGGCGCCCGGCGCTGTGACCCCGGAGGGCCGGCTCGCCTGGCACGGGAGCCTGGGCCGGGGCCGGCCGTTCGAGGCAGAATGGCAGGCCGTTCTCACCGACGATGACGACGCCGTGGTGGCGGCGCGGCCGCCCGCCCCGCGGCCGCCGCGGACCGGACCGGCCGGGGCTCTGGGCCTGCTCCTGGACAACTCCCTGGATGAAGTGGCCGGGCTCCGGCTGGCCACCCGCCAGCTTCCGCACGCTCCCTTCATCGCCGCCGGGGCGCCCTGGTACTTCACCCTGTTCGGGCGCGACTCGCTGTGGGCGGCGCGGCTCCTGCTGCCGCTGGACACCGGGCTGGAGACCGGGCTTGCCGCAGGCACGCTGCGGGCCCTGGCGGCCTACCAGGGCACCCGGACAGACCCTGCCGCTGCCGAGGAACCCGGCAAAATCCTGCACGAGCTGCGCTCCAAGGAACTCGTGCTCGAAAGCCAGGGCCTGCGCCTGCCGCCGGTGTACTACGGCGCCGTGGATTCCACCCCGCTGTGGCTTTGCCTGCTCGGTGAACTCCGGCGCACCGGGCCCGACGACGCGGTTATCCGGTCGCTGCTGCCGAACGCGGCACGCGCCGCGGACTGGCTGCTCGCCGCCGGCACGGGAGCGGGCAACAACGCCGGGTTCCTTAGCTATCGGGACGCCACCGGGCACGGCCTGAGCAACCAGGGCTGGAAGGATTCCCGGGACGCCATGCAGTTCCGCGACGGCCGGCAGGCGGAGGGGCCGATCGCCCTATCCGAGGTGCAGGGCTACGCATACCAGGCGGCCCTGCAGACGGCCGAGCTGTTCGACGCCTACGGGGAACCCGGCGGCCAGGCGCTGCGGGACTTCGCTGCCGCCCTCCGGCTCAGGTTTCGGGAGCGCTTCTGGGTTGACGACGACGCCGGGCCCTTTCCGGCCATGGCCCTGGACGGGCACGGGGTTCCCTTGGACATCCCGGGCTCGAATATGGGGCATCTGCTGGGCACGGGCATCCTGGATGCGGCCGAAGCCCGGATCGTGGCTGACCGGCTCGTGGGCCCGGAGCTGTTCTCCGGCTACGGCGTGCACACGATCTCCCGGCGTGCCGCGGGGTTCTGGCCCTTCAGCTACCACTGCGGATCCGTGTGGAGCCACGACACCGCCATCGCAATCCGCGGCCTCCTGGCCGACGGTTTCATCCCCGAGGCACGGACCCTGGCCGATGGCCTGCTCGCCGCGGCAGCCTCGTTCGGGCACCGGCTGCCGGAGGTGTTCGCCGGTGTGCGGGCTGAGGACTCGGGGGTCGCGGTGCCCTACCCGGCGTCGTGCCACCCGCAGGCGTGGTCCTCAGCCTCGGCGGTGGTGATCGCCCAGGCGATGGGCGTCGGGCTCTAACAGGCCGTCTTCTGACGGGTACTCCTGCGCCGCGTACGCCGGCATTGCCGTCTGTGCGGCTGGGACGGCCGGCGCCGGCAGCCGGGCGGCCCTGGCGGTGCGCAGCCCGTCGGCCAGGATGACGGTCCCGGTGACGGCGAGCGCCAGGCCGATGGAGGCGAGCACGTCCGTCAGCCAGTGATAGCCCAAGTAGAGTCGACTGAAGGCGACCACCAGCGTCCCCGCGGCCGCGGCCGCGAAGCCGAGGGCCGACGTCGACCGTTTGCTCGTCCGCGTGCCGCGGGCCGTCACCAGCAGGTAGCTCAGAACGCACAGGAACACGCCGGCGCCGAACGTATGGCCCGAGGGGAATGACAGGGCGTCGTCCGGGCCCAGCATGAAATCGCTGGCGGCGGGCCGGGGACGGGCGACGTCGTGCTTGATCAGAGTGGACACCGCAAGGGCTGCCGCCATGGCACCGACCAGCAGGGCCGGACGCCAGATTTCCCGTTTCCACGCCGCCCATACCAGGGCCAGCACGCAGCCGATCACGGTCATCCACAGTGGCGACGTCACCGTGGTCACGGCCGTCAGGATGGAGGTGACCAGCGGGTTCCGGGACGCCACGAGCCCGTCGTGCACGGGCCCGTCGAGGGCAGCGGCACCGCTGTTCGACTGCACCGCGGCAAGCATGGTCCAGAAGATCGTCTCCCCCGCGACCAGCAGGCCCGCGGCCACGAAGAAGAGCCGCCGCTGGGACGACAGCGGCGGGCGGGCGGAGGGTCGCGGAACACGCTGGGCAAGGAGCATCGCTCCATCCTGCCAGCGGCAACTACCCGTAACCCGGACGGTTTCTGGGAGTTCTCTGGGATCCGCGGCAGGGGCCGCCGTTACTCTTCCCGGGGCCGCTTGGTCTGCGGGTACGGCGTTTCGAACCGGGCGAGCATCTCCACGAACCCGGCGATCTTCCTCTCCCGCGTGGCGGTCTGCTTGACCCCGTTCGTGCGATAGATCAGGGCAAACCGGTTCACCGAGGTCAGGACCTCGAACATTGCCTGTGCCCGGGGCTCCGCCGCGATTGCCGCGGCGAGGTCTTCCGGGACCTCTGCCGTGGCTGCGCCCGAATAGGCGGCCTCCCAGCGTCCGTCCGCCTTGGCGCTGAGGACGGCGGCCTGTCCGGCCGGTGCCATCCGCCCCGCCGATTCGAGGCGTTCAACCCGCTCCACGTTCCGCGCGGACCACACGCTCTTGGGTCCGCGCCGGGTCATCCGCTGGTACGAGCTATCGTCGTCCCGGCGACGGCCCTGCCCGTCGATCCAGCCAAAACACAGCGCCTCCTGCAGTGCGGCCTCGTAGTCCAGCTCGGTCACCGAGCCGCCTTTCTTGTGCAGCACGAGCCATACGCCGGGGCTCTGCGCGTGGTGCAGTTCCAGCCAGGCACGCCACTCGGCGGCATCCTTGACCAGCAATTCCTCGAGTTCAACAGCCATGGCCCTATTGTGCCTTTCGGACCTGACCACAGGCACTGCTTTGGTGGGACGATATCCCTGAAAGCCGATACCCGTGACCATCTTCAGGAGCAACGATGCTGCGTGTCCGCCCGATCCACTTCACTTCCCGCCTTGATGAATGGGAGCGGCTGCTCACCGATCTGGGCCTGGTCAAGACCGTAGACGAGCCCACCTGGCGGGTGTTCGACGCCGGTTCCGGCCGCCTCGCCCTTCACTTCGTCGAGCAGGGCTCCGCAGAGGACGGCACCACATCCTTCGGCGTCGAAGTGGGCGATCTAAAGGAATTCGCGCGGCGGACCACGGAGGCGGGGGCGCAGGGCGGACCCGGGCCGGTCGGCGGCACCACCGCGGAACTCATCGAAGCGGACCACGGTTCATCCTGCCGTATCACCGCCGCTGACGGTTTCACTTTCCTGGCGGACCCGGCCCCGCGCGATGCCGACGGCAGCTGGGGCGGGTCGGCGGAAGCGGACCCGGGCCTCGCCGTCGTCGGCGTATGGTTCTCCGAAAACGCCGTTGCGGCGGCGCAAACGCTGCGCGATATCGGTGCCCGGCCCCGGCCGGTCCCGGGCAGCGGCGCCGGCAGCGGCGCCGACACAGCGGAGTCCGAAGCGTTCACGGCGAAGAACGGCGGGATCCTGATGGTCGGTGCAGGCGCCGGGGCCGCGCGTGCCGGCTTCGGCTTCGAATACGCCGGCGACTTTGACGCCCTGCATCAGCGGCTGAATGAGGCGGGTCACGAGGCGGCGGTCATTGAGGAAGCTGCCATCCCGACCCTGCACGTGGTCAACCCCGATGCGGACGGCTTGGCTGCCCACCCGCCGCTCTGGATTTCCGCGGCACCCGCGGAGGGGTGAGCGCGGCAGGACTCTATCTGCCCGATCCCGTCCGCGCGGTGCACCTACCTGGAGCACAAACAATATCCCCGATCTGAGGCGCGGCGCGGGGAACGGGTGAGGGATGGGGTAGAACTTAACCATGAATGTGCGCACCCCTGACCCGAATCCCGGCTGGCTCTCCGACGACGACTTGTTCGAAGCGCGGGGAAGGCTGCCGATGGTCTACGTCGAGGCCGTTCCGGTCCGGCTGGATCCCCTGGGGTTTGTGAACGAGGTCGGCACCCTCCTGCAGGCCGACGCGGACGGCACTATGGTCCGGTCCCTGGTGTCGGGCCGGGTGCTCTACCGCGAGACCATCCGCGCCGCTCTCCTCCGCCACATGGAAAAGGACCTGGGCCCGCTCGCCTTCCCCCAGTTGCCCGTCAGCCCGGTGCCGTTCACGGTGGCCGAGTACTTCCCGTCGCCGTCCCACACCGGGTTCACCGATGACCGCCAGCATGCCGTCGCCCTGGCGTACATCATTCCCGTCACGGGCGAATGCTCCCCCCGGCAGGACGCCCTGGAACTGACCTGGATGACCCCGCAGGAGGTCATGAGTTCGGACGTGCAGCTTGAATTCAGCGGCGGCCGCGGCGCCCTGATACGGCAGGCGCTGGCTTTCGCGGGAGTCGGCAACTAGCCGGTTCCCCTGGGTCCGGCGCCGCCCGAGGGACGCTCGGGGCAACAGCAGCGTCCCCGACTTCGGGCACCTGATTTTGTAGACTGTTGGGCGGACTGCAAGAGAACTTTAAGGACTCCCGATGACCCACCCCCCAGCCTCCCGGAACCACAGTGAACTTCAGGCTGGATCTCTACGGGCCGGCGATCACCTGATTCTGCCCGATGGAAACCGCTCCGCCGAGGTCCATCAGGTGGACGTCGAAACCGACGATTTCGGCACGCCCGCCATGGTTCTGGCGACCCTCAGCGGCGGCGGTGTGCTGCGGATCGCGGCAGGATCAACCGTCCGGATCACGGACGACGCGGAGACGGCTGAGATTGACACGGAGGACACGACGGAAGCCGCGGCGTTCACTGATTTCGCGGCCGCCGGCACCGCCGATACAGCACCCCCGAATACAGGTTCCGCTACTTCCGATGCCAGCGCATCCGACGCCGATACCTCCGATGCCGGCACAGTCACCGCCCCGGGCCAGGAGGGCTCCGACGCTGCCGCGCCCGGCGTCGTCGTTCCTCCCCTGCCCCTGGTGCCGCCCGCGGTGAGCGGACCCAGCGAGACGGACCTGGCGCTCATCCCGGCACCGGACGGCACACCGGAATCCGTGGTGGAGGCGGTGGCAGAGGCGCATCCGGGCGCCGTCGGCGTGCTCCTGGTCAGCGAACGGCTCGCCAAGGGCATTAACACCAAGTCCGGGAGCTGCCTAAAGGACCTCAGCGACCTCGCCCACGAACTCTTCGTCATGCTCAAGGACGCCGAAAACGCCCTGGCGGTCGCGGACCTGCTCAACGTCCTGCCGTTCGACGGCAACCCGGGCCGCTGGGCCTCGGTGGAGGCATCGCTGGCGCTCTCCAGCTACATATGCCGCCAGCTGGGCCAGGACGAGCGCGCCGGAATCTACGAGAAATTCCTTCGCGCGCCCGAGGCCATGGAGGCGGACCCGTTCAAGGCCAGGATCAACGCCAAAGTGCGTCAACGCTCGCTCAACGAGCCCAATCTGTACGACAAGGAAATCTTCCGCTCGATCGACAACTCAAACCCTGATGCGGAACGCGAATGGCGGCTGCTCCGGCTCGAGGCGCTCCTGTTCCTGCGCGCGCACGGCGGCTCTGAAACCATCGGCGCCGCCGAGCTGGAACGCCGGATCGGCAACGAGCTGGAATCCGTCCGCCCCTGAGGGACTCGCGATCGTTCCCACCCGCCCCCGGCCGATCGTGCCCGGTCCCAGCCGGTCCTGCCCGGTCCCAGCCGGTCCAGCCGACCCGTTGGGCCCTACCCGTTCGGGGCCCGGCGTTGTAGATTCACCCCATGACGAACAATCTGAGCGTTGTGATCAATTCGGACGCGCAGCAAGTTTGGACCATGCTGCGCGAACCCGCCAGAATCGCCCAATGGCACGGCTGGAACGCCGATGACCAAGAGGCCGAAATCAACGAAATCTACTTCGGCCCCAATGTGGTCGAAGGCGCGGACCACACCTCCCTGGTGGTCGACGGCGGAGACGTCTTCACCTTGAAACCTGTCCCCACGGGCACGGAAGTCAGCGTCACCCGGGCGGCGATCGACCACAATTCCGAATGGGCCGCCTGGGACGAGGACATCACCCAAGGCTGGCTGACCTTCCTCCATCAGTTGCGCTTCGCCTTGGAACGGCACCCACACGGCAAACGCCGGACCTTCTTCTTCTCCGTACCCGGCACCGGGGGCTCGGCGATAGAAAACCTCGGGCTCAGCGATGTCCCGGCGCCCGGGGACCCGTATTCGCTCACCTTGCCCACGGGCGAGGAGATCTCCGGCAAGGTCTGGTTCCGCAGCAATCACCAGGTGGGCCTGACGGTCCACAACTACGCCGAGCACGGCGAGGGCCTGCTGATCGTGGCGGACCAGCCCGCCATCGCGGACGTCCGGCCCGACGGCGGATCCCTGGCGATCATCTCCACCTATGACCTCGGGGCCCACCAGCTGGAGGCGATCCGCAATTACTGGGACAAATGGCGGGCTGAGAACTACCCCACATCGGATCCCGTCCACTAAGGCTTAGGCAGCGTTAGCTGGCACACTTGAACCGTGCCAGCCAATCCTGTCTCTGATCCTTCGCCCGCCCGGCAGTCCGAGTTCTCCTTCCGTGTGGGCAAGCGCCTCAGCGAGGCGTGCCCGCCGTCGGCCGGTCAGATCGCCGCCAACGGCGGGGAGTTCCTGGGCCGGACCGGCACCATCGCCACCCCGCACGGCGAGATCCAGACTCCGGCGTTCATCGCCGTCGGCACCAAAGCCACGGTCAAGTCAGTGCTGCCGGAATCCATCGCCGAGCTCGGCGCGCAGGCCGTGCTGGCCAATGCGTACCACTTGTACCTGCAGCCGGGAGCGGACATCCTGGACGAGGCCGGCGGTCTGGGCGCCTTCATGAACTGGCGCGGGCCCACCTTCACCGATTCCGGCGGCTTCCAGGTGATGAGCCTGGGCTCGGGGTTCAAGAAGGTCATCGACATGAAATCGGTGGACCATTCGGGGCCGGACGACGCCGTCGCCCCCGGCAAGGAACGCCTGGCCCACGTCGACGAGGAAGGCGTGTGGTTCAAAAGCCACCTCAACGGCGACCGGCACCGGTTCAGCCCCGAGATCTCCATGAACGTCCAGCACCAGATCGGCGCGGACATCATGTTCGCGTTCGATGAGCTGACCACGCTGCAGAACTCCCGCGGCTACCAGGAGGAATCCCTGGAACGCACCCGGCGCTGGGCCGAGCGGTGCATCACCGAGCACTTCCGGCTCACATCCGAGCGCGTCGGGAAGCCCTACCAGGCCCTCTTCGGAGTGATCCAGGGCGCCCAGTACGAGGACCTGAGACGCAAGGCCTGCCGCGACCTCGGCGCCATGAACTTCGACGGCTTCGGCATCGGCGGCGCACTCGAGAAAGAAAACCTCGGCACGATCGTGCGCTGGTGCAACGAGGAGCTGCCGGAGAACAAGCCGCGGCACCTCCTGGGCATTTCCGAACCCGACGATATCTTCACCGCAATCGAGAACGGCGCGGACACGTTCGACTGTGTCTCCCCCACCCGGGTGGCCCGGAACTCGGCGTTCTACCACCCGACCGGCCGGTACAACCTCTCCGGCGCCAAGTACAAGCGCGATTTCGGCCCGCTCCAGGAAGACTGCGACTGCTACGCCTGCCTGAACTACTCGCGGGCCTACATCCACCACTTGTTCAAGGCCAAGGAGATGGTCTCGGCGACGCTGATCTCGATCCACAACGAGCGCTTCGTGGTGAAGATGGTGGACGACGCGCGCCTGGCTATCGAGTCCGGCAACTTCTTCGACTTCAAGGCCGAGACCCTGGGCCGGTACTACTCCTAGGTTCCGCTGCCGCCGTCCAGGTCGCCGAAACGTTCCGGACCCGGCGTCGAATTCGCCGGAACCTCTCGAGGTCGCCGTAACGTTGCGGCGATCCCGCAGCTTTCCGGCGACCTCGCGATTCACCGCACGACGACGGCCCCTACTCCGCGTGCTCTCCGTCCAGCCCCACAAACCTGTTCTCCAGCGCGCTGCGCCGGGCGGCGTCGAGCACCTCAAGGGTCCGGACCCCCTCGGCGGCCGGCACCGCCGCGGCCAAGGCGCGCGGCCTGTCCGTTCCGGCAGGCCTTTCCATGATCGGCTACGACACCACGGTGCGCGTAGAGTTCCGGCCCGCCGTCGAACTCGCCGGTAAGGCCCGAATTCGCCGCGAATCTCCGGCGACCCGGCAAGTTTCCGGGGACCCCGCCGTTATCCACATCGCCGTTATCCACATAGCGACGGCGGAGCCTCCCGGGCGCGTCGACGGTACCTGAAGCTGGTGCCATGTCGCAAAACCCCTCGCTGGAACTACCCCCGACGGGCAATCTCTGGCGCACAGCAGAACTGCTCGACCTCGGCTACGGCTCGCGGACCATCCGATCCCTCCTGGATTCGGGCGCCCTGGTCCGGCTCCGGCACGGCTGCTACATCCGCGCCAGCCTCTGGAACACCCAGTCCCCGGACATCCGGAACAGGCAGCGCATCTTCGCGCACGCCCATGGAACGCGTACGACGTCGACGGGCACCTTCCTCTACAGCCACACGTCCGCAGCGCGGCTCCGCAGCCTGTTCCTCTGGAACGTGGATGACGCCATCCACATCCTCCAGAAAGCGCGCCCTTCGAACGAGCGCCACGGCAGGGACGTCCGCTGCCACACACGCCCCTTTACCGAACACGACGTCGCCGTTGTCCGCGGCCTACCGACGACGTCTCTGGAACGGACCGTTGCCGACTGCGCCATGGTGCTGCGCTACAGGCAGGCCTTGATCCTCACAGACCATGCGCTTCGCCTGGGCGCGGATCGTGTAGCCCTGCAGGCCATGGCGGATGCACTGGATGGCCGCCGGGGCATCCGGACATTCCGCCGCGTCCTCATCACGGCGGATCCGCGGTCCGAATCTGCGGGCGAAACGCTGACCCGCGAGCTGATCCACCGGCTTCGGATCAAGCCTCCTGAGCCGCAACTGGAAGTATCAAGCCGCGTCGGGCGCCACCGTCTGGACTTTGCGTGGAAAGAGGAGAAGCTAGCCCTCGAGTTCGACGGCAAGACCAAGTACTTCGACTACAGGCCCACAGCCGAAGTGCTCTTCGAGGAACGGCGCCGGGAGAAAGCCCTGGCTGAAGAGGGCTGGCGGTTCATCCGCGTTGAGTGGGAACACCTGTTCCGCGAGCAGGAATTCAGGAACCGGCTGCTTCGTGCTTTAGCCGGCCGCCCGCACCCCTGACAGGCCCGTGAGTCGCGAATTCGCCGGACGCCCGCGACGTCGCCGGAAACTTACGGCGACCTCGCACGTTTCCGGCGATTTCGATGCTGCCGGGTCCCGCACTGTGACCGGGCCGGGCGTCGTGGCAGGATGGGGGCATGGAGGAGCCCCGTGCCTGACACCGCGGTTTCCACGCGCGCCCTCGTCAAGCGATACCGCGGAGTCACCGCCGTCGACTCGCTCGACCTCGACGTCCGCCGCGGCGAGATTTACGGGTTCCTCGGCAGGAACGGGGCGGGTAAGACGACCACCATCCGCATGCTGCTCGGCCTCATCCGCCCGAGCAGCGGGGCGGTGACGGTCCTCGGCCGGCGCATCCTGCCCGGCGAGACCAACGTGTTTTCGCGCGTAGGCTTCCTCGTCGAGACGGCTACCGCCTACCCCAACCTCACCGTGCGCGAGAACCTCGACATCCAGCGCCGGCTCACCGGCTCACCAACCCGGACGGTCGCCGACTCGATCGCTCTGCTGCGCCTGGGGCCGTACGCCGACCGACGCGCCGGGCAGCTCTCGCTCGGCAACAAGCAGCGCCTCGCGCTCGCCCGCGCACTGCTGCACTCCCCCGAACTACTCGTGCTCGACGAACCCGCCAACGGGCTCGATCCTGCCGGCATCGTCGAAATCCGGGAACTGCTCCGCTCGCTTGCCGACGAGCGTGGCGTCACCGTCTTCATGTCGAGCCACATCCTCGCCGAGGTCGCCCACCTGGCGGACCGTATCGGCATCGTCCACGACGGCCGCCTCATCGAGGAGTCATCACGCGACGAACTCGCCGCGAAGGCACGCGCCTTCGCGACCGACGCCTACACGTCCGAAGAACGCGAGCAAGCGCTGCTCACACTGGATCTGGAGCGCTACTTCCTCGCGCGCACGGGCGAGAAGCCGAAGAACGGGGATGCCTGATGTTCGGTCAGGTTCTCGCCACCGAATTCGTCAAGCTCCGCCGCGCCAAGGCAACGTGGGCCACCCTGGCGGTGCTGGCGCTGATGCCCCTTGGCATCGCATTGTTCATGTGGATCGTGCGCGAACCCGGGCGGGCTGCCCAGCTGGGGCTTCTGGGCACCAAAGCGAGCCTTACCGGGATCGAAGCAACGTGGCCTGCGTACTTCTACATGCTCACGCTGATCTTCGGCGTCGGCGGGATGCTGCTGCTGGCGTTCATTGTCGCCTACCTGTTTGGCCGGGAGTACAGCGACGCCACCGCCAAGAACATGCTCGCGCTGCCAGTGGGCCGTCACTGGTTCGCCGTCGCCAAGCTCCTGGTCGCGGCGGTCTGGTGGATGGCGCTCGTCGCCATCGTCCTCGTCGAAGCGTTGGCGATCGGACTGGCGATGGACCTGCCGGGGTTCTCTACGGCCCTGGCCGCCACCGGAATCGCACGCGTGCTGCTTGCCGCGGTGATCTCGTTCCTGCTCGCGCCCGTGGTCGCCTGGATCGCCGTGTGGAGCCGCGGCGAGGTGGCCCCCATCGCCTTCTCGCTCGTCATGCTGGCCCTCGGCAATTTGTTCGGCAAGACCGGCTGGGCGGAGTGGTTCCCCTACTCAATAGTCCCGCTGCTGATCGGCATGGTGGCCGACCCTATCGACTCGCTCCCGGCAGGCAGCTACGCGGTGCTCGCGGCGACATTCGTAGCAGGGATCGCTGCCACCATCCTGCAACTGCGGTTCGCAGACAACGCTCAGTAACCTAGCGGCGGGACGCGTCGATAAGGCCCTTGTCGCCGTCGTTGCTGTCCGCATCGGTGCCCGCGGCGGCGGGCTCCCAGGCGTGACCCTGCTCGTGGTCAAGGTGCGTGGACTTCTTGTTCGTCAGCGCGAAGATGTAGACCAGCAGGGAGATGCCGATAGCCACCGTGACATAGGTGAAGAACAGCTCCTCCTGCCCTGCCTTCTGCAGTGCCGCGCCGATCAGCGGGACGGTGCCGCCGAAGAGCGAGTTGGCGATCGCATAGCCCAGTCCGACGCCGAGGGCGCGGATGGATGCCGGGAAAAGTTCGGCCTTCACCAGGGCGTTGATGGAGGTGTAGCCGCCCACGATCAGCAGGCCGCCCATCATGAGCAGGAACGCGGTGAACGGATCCTTGGTGCCTGCCAGGGCGGAGAGCAGCGGCCACGTGAACAGCACGCCGGTGATGCCGAACCAGAGCAGCAGCGGCTTGCGGCCCACCTTGTCCGAGATGATGCCGTAGACCGGCTGGAGCAGCATGAAGATGAACAGCGCCCAGAAGTTGATCACCGAGGTGTCGGTCTTGGCGATGCCCGAGGTATCGTTCATGAACTTCAGGATGAAGTTGGTGTACGTGTAGAACGCCACCGTTCCGCCGAGGGTGACCCCGATGCAGATCATCAGGGGCTTCCAGTAGCTGGTAAACAGCAGCTTCATGGTCCCCGGCTGCGCCTCGCCGGCCACGGCGGGGGTCTTTGCGGCCTTGATCTGTTCGGCCGAAACGGTCTCCTCCATGGAACGCCGCAGCCGCAGGACCACCAGCGCGGCGACGCCGCCCACCGCAAACGGGATCCGCCAGCCCCACTCGGTCAGCTCGGCCTTGGGCATGACGTTCTGCAGGACCACGAGAACGAGCAGGGCCAGCATCTGGCCGCCGATCAGCGTGACGTACTGGAAGCTGGAGAAGAAGCCGCGGCGTTTGGTGGTGGCGGCCTCGGACATGTAGGTGGCGCTGGTGCCGTATTCGCCGCCCGCGGAGAAGCCCTGGATCACGCGGATGAGGACCAGCAGGATCATGGCCCACAGCCCGATCACGTCCTGGGTGGGCAGGACCGCAATAGCGAAGGAACCGGCGGACATCATGGTCACGCTCAGCGTCAGGGCGGCCTTGCGGC
Source organism: Arthrobacter sp. ok909 (assembly GCF_900104405.1). Lineage (NCBI taxonomy): Bacteria > Bacillati > Actinomycetota > Actinomycetes > Micrococcales > Micrococcaceae > Arthrobacter > Arthrobacter sp. ok909. The sequence goes on from NZ_FNJS01000024.1 coordinate 51,106, forward strand.
CCTTCCGGTCGGCGTACCGGCCGAAGAACCAGGCACCGATCGGGCGCATCAGGAACGACGTCGAGAAGACGGCCATCGCCTCGAGACCGGCCTGGAGCTCGTCCTTGGAGTTGAAGAAGTGCGTCTGGAAGTAGGCCGCGAAGACCGTGTAGACGTAGAGGTCGTACCACTCGACGAGGTTTCCGGCCGAGCCTTTGAGGATGTTGCCGACGGCTTTCCGGGTCTGGGCCGCTTCGGTCAGTTGGGTGCTCATCAATGAACCTTCCTGGATCCGGCGCCGCCGGTAAGCACCACCGTCCGCCACCCTAGTCCGCGTGATCCGGGACACTCGGGTTTTGTTCATACTGTTCACGGAATACTTGTTCAAGAGCGCAATACGGACGGATTTAGCCCAATGGCAGGATGGGACCATGACTTCTACCGCATTCGACTCCGCTGCCCTGGCTGCTACCGACACCACCGCCTCCCCCGCTATCGCGCTGACCATCGCAGGCTCCGAAGCGACCGGCGGCGCCGGCGCGCAGGCTGATCTGAAGACGTTTCAGGAACTCGGCGTCTTCGGGATCGCGAACCTGACCTGCATCGTGTCCTTCGACCCCAAGGACAACTGGAACCACCGCTTCGTCCCGGTAGACCAGCAGGTCATTGCGGACCAATTGGAGGCGACGACGGCGGCCTACGGTGCCGCGTCCGGCGCACCGGCCGTGTTGGATACCGTGAAGATCGGCATGCTGGGCAGCCCCGCAACGATTGCGACCGTGGCCGCGGCACTGTCCGACGGGCAGTTCGCCAACGTGGTGCTGGATCCGGTGCTGATCTGCAAGGGCCAGGAGCCGGGGCACGCCCTGGACACCGACCAGGCGCTCAAGGCACAGATCCTGCCGTTGGCCACCTTCGTCACGCCGAACCACTTCGAGGCCGAGTCGCTCTCCGGGCTGGAAATCACCGACGTCGAATCTCTCACGGCCGCCGCCGTCCGCATCCATGAGCTCAGCGGCGCGGCGGTTCTCGCCAAGGGCGGCGTGCGGCTGGAAGGCCCCGACGCCGTCGACGTCTACTACGACGGCGAAACCCTGGAAGTCCTGTCCGCCCCGAAGGTGGGCGACGTGGCCGTGTCCGGTGCCGGATGCTCGCTGGCCGCCGCGGTGACGGCCGAACTCGCGAAGGGCGCGACCCCGCTGGAGGCCGCCCGGACGGCCAAGGCATTTGTGACCGCGGGGATCCGGAACCGGGTGGCCTCGGGTGCCCCGTTCGACGCCCTCTGGCAGGGCGGCCCGCGCTAGAGCCCCTCCGGCCCGTGCGTCGAGTTCGCCGGAAACTCTCCAGTTCGCCGAAAGTTTGCGGCGAACTCGAGCCCTTCCGGCGATTTGGCTCCAGGCCGGCCGCCCATCACCGGGGGTCGGCCACAGTTCCTATGAACAGGGGCAGCCCGGTCTCGACGTGCACAATCTGGTAGTGGAACGGCCTGTCGAAGTCGATGGTCTGTTCCGGCTTCGGCGGCACTCCGGTCACCATGCCGTCGATTCGGGTCACCGCCGCGGCCACCGTTCCCTTCTCCGCAACAGTGATGCTGGCGGCCTGCGCGGCCTGGGTGATGGTGAGCCCCGGCTGGATGGCGTCGAAGTCTTCGGTGGTGGTGAGGGTTGTGTCCAGCCCCAAGGATCCGAGCACTTTCCGGAGGTCGAAGCTGCTCTTGTGCTCCCACCGGGGCAGCGCGATCTGCGTGAACACTGCTGCGGCCCGGTCCAAGGCAGCAGCGACTTCCGCCAGCTTGGCCGAAGTGAGCGCGTCCGGCCCGATGTCCGGGCCCGGGAGCACCACCCGCATCACAAATCCGCTGGCGTAGGGCAGGTCCACGGCTCGCCAGCCGGCACCCTCCGCGTATGCCAGATCCAATGCCTGGTACATCGTGGGCACGCTGATTTCCTCGCCTCTGCTCACAATGAACGGCGCCTCCGAGGTGTTGCAGGGATCGAACGGCGAGCGCCAGGCTGCAGCAAAGAAGAGCGCGTTGAGGAGGCTGAAGGTGGTGCCCGGGTCGTACTCCGCCGGTGCCTCCTTGATCCGGCCACGCGTGTTCCGGTCCACCCAGGCATCGAGGGCCGGCTTGGTGGCGGCCTCATCAGCGAAGTGAACGGGATACACGCCCGTGCCGAAGTGGCGGCCGAGCGCGTCCAGGAAGCCGTGGCCGGTGGACACGCTGCTGTCCACGAACAGTCCGTTGGCGGCATGCATGACGGGTTTCCGTGGCGGGTCCCTTTCGTCCACCGGGCCGGGAGCGCCGTCGTACGCCGCCAGGAACCCGAGCAGGGCGTTCATGGCCTCATCCCGGTTGCCGGCCGGGAGTCCCAGCACCTTGTCCATTTCGACGGCGGTCTCCCCGGCGGCACCGGCCCGCAGCATTGCGAGCGCTATCAGCAGGCTGCCCGGGGACGACACCACGTTTCCTTCGGACCCTTCACCGCCGTCAGCCAGGAGAGCGGCTCCCAACGTCAGGGCGGATGCCCGGAATGCCTGAAATTCGGCAGCGTACGCGGTGCGGTCCACCGCAACCCGCTCAACGCCCTCGGCCTTCAACAGCGCCGGTGGCGGGGGCGAACACGCCGTGAGCGCCCCCGCGCGCTCCCCGCCGGCCCGATTCCAGGCATGCGGTGATTTTTCATTGCCGCTCCGGTCGTGTAGTTAGTGCCCAGTTCGCCTGAATCTCTCCAGTTCGCCTGAAACTTCCCGCGAGCTGGAGAATTTCCGGCGAACTCGGAGGGCCTCAGCGCCTCGGGATGTTGCGCAGGTTGCTCCGGGCCATGCTGACGGCCTCGCCCGCGCCTCGGTTGAGGACCACCTTGGACATGGCCGTGGCGAACCCCAGGACCTGCGCGCCCTTGATCTTCGGCGGGAGGGACAGCGCCTTGGGGTCCGTGATGAGCTCCACGAGCGACGGGCCGGGATGGGCAAACGCTTCCCGGTACGCGGCCTCGATGCGGGACGGATCCGTGACACGCACGGCATGGAACCCCAGGGCCCGGGCGACGTCGGCGTAGTTGGCGTCGGGGACGTCCACGCCGAAGTCAGGGAGCCCGTCCACCAGCATTTCGAGTTTCACCATGCCGAGGGTGGAATTGTTGAAGACCACGACGTTGACCGGAAGCCGGTGGGCGGCGACCGTGATGAGCTCGCCCAGCAGCATGGACAGGCCGCCGTCCCCCGAGACTGAGACCACCTGCCGGCCGGGGTAGGCCAGCTGAGCGCCGATCGCGTGCGGCAGCGCGTTGGCCATGGAGCCGTGCAGGTACGAGCCGATCAGCCGGCGGGTGCCCAGAGGGTTGATGTACCGCGCGGTCCAAACATTGCACATGCCCGTATCCGCCGTGAAGATCGCGTCCTCTGCCGCCACCTGATCTAGCAGCGAGGCCGCATATTCCGGGTGGATAGGCTGTTTCTTGCCCACGTTCCGGGTGTATGCGCCCACGGCCTTGTTCATGAGACGGTCGTGCTTCTTGAGCATCGAATCGAGGAAGCGGCGGCTCTTCTTGGCCTTGATCAACGGCATCAGGGCCGCGAGCGTGGGAAGGACGTCGCCGTGGACGGCGACGTCGACGTCGGTCCGCCGCCCGAGTTTGTGGGCGGCCCGGTCCACCTGCGCCGTCCGGGTTGCCGGCAGGAACTGGTCATACGGGAAGTCGGTGCCCAGCAGGATCAGCAGATCCGCGTCCTCGATGCCCTCGGCCGCGGCGCCGTAGCCCAGCAGGCCCGTCATGCCGATGTCATACGCGTTGTCGTACTGCATGAAGTCCTTGCCGCGGAGCGAGTGGCCGATCGGCGCCGCGATCAGTCCGGCGAGCGCCACCACCTCGTCGTGCGCGCCCTCGACGCCGGCCCCGGCAAAGATGGCCACCTTGTCCGCCGCGTTGATGGCGTCTGCCAGCTCTTGAACGCTGGCGGGATCCGGGGTCAGCGTCGCCGGCCGGAATGCGGCCGGGGCCGGGGTCGGAGCGGTCGCTTCGAGGCCGGCGATATCACCGGGAAGGGTCACGACGGCGACGCCCCGGAGCCCGACGGCGTGCTGGATGGCGCTGTGCATGACCCGGGGCGCCTGCTCCGCAGTGCTGATCAGTTCGGAGTAGACCGAGCATTCGTTGAAGAGCCGGTCCGGGTGGGTTTCCTGGAAGAAACTGCTGCCGATTTGCTTGCTCGGGATGTGCGAGGCGATGGCCAGCACCGGCGCCCCGGAACGGTTGGCGTCGTACAGCCCGTTGATCAGGTGCAGGTTGCCGGGTCCGCAGGAGCCGGCGCAGACCGCGAGCCGGCCGGTCAGCTGGGCTTCGGCCGCCGCGGCGAAGGCGGCTGCTTCCTCATGCCGGACATGGATCCAGTCGATGCCGCCCTGCTGCGAGCCGCCGGTCTTGCGGACGGCGTCGACGAGCGGGTTGAGACTGTCCCCCACGATCCCGTAGATGCGCTGCACGCCGGCAGCTTGGAGTTGTTCGATGAGCTGGGTGGCAAGTTCCTTGGCCATGGGTGCACGCTCCCGCGAGGTGGGTCGATGAGCTGACACAGGCCAATATAGTCCGCCCTGCTGTCAGCCACGCCCAAGGCGACGCTCCCTCACCTTCCGCAGCAAATCGCCGCGCGACTCGCCTAATGTGCGGGAACGACGGCAGTAAACGGGCGGGATTTGAGGGAGCGTCCCGGGGAAACCCGCAGGACGTGAGGAAGCGTCAGCTTCCGGAATGGGCCTGCAGGAAGGAGTACACCTCGGTCTCGTCCACGCCGGGGAAGGCGCCCGGCGGCATGGCGGCCAGCAGGTGGGAGTGGGCCCGGGCCGAGGGCCAGGCGTTGCCGGCCCATTCTGCCGTCAGCGACGCCGGCGGGCGGCGGCAGCAGCTTTCGTCCGGGCAGGTGGACTTGGACCGCTCCGTGGTGTCGCGGCCGCGGAACCACTTCACGTGCGCGTACGGGACACCCACGGAGAGCGAGAACTCCCCGTTGGCGGAGCGTTCGGTGCGGGCCGTGCACCAGAAGGTCCCGGCCGGGGTATCGGTGTACTGGTTGTATGCGCTGAACTTGTCCGGCACGTCGAACACCACCCGGGACGTCCAATTCTTGCAGGACGGCTGGCCCTCGATGGCGCCGGTGTGGTCCTGCGGGAACGTCACGCCGTCGTTCTCGTAGGCCTTGTAGATGATGCCGCTCTTGTGGGTCTTCTGGAAGTGCGTGCGGAGGTCCAGGTGCTGGGTGGCCAGGTTGGTGAACCGGTGGGCGGCCGTTTCGTAGGACACGGCGAAGGCGTCCCGGATGTCCTCGACGGCAATTTCCTTGGCCTGCTTGGCCCGCTGCAGGAACTCCACGGTCGCCTGCTCCGGCAGCAGGAGCGCGGCGGCGAAGTAGTTCGTGGCCACGCGCTGCATGAGGAAGTCCCCGTAATTCGACGGCGTCTGGTGGCCCAGGACGTAGTGGCCCAGAGCCTGCAACAGCACCGACCGGGGGTCGTGGTCGCTCCGAGCGTTCTGCGTGAGATAAATTCTGCGGTTCTTAAGATCCGTCACCGAGCGGGTGGAATGGGGCAGATCCCCCACGTGGTGGAGGCTGAAACCGAGGTGCCCGGCGATGTCCGCAATGACGTGGTGGGACAGCGGACCGCTCGTGTGGCCCACCGAGGCCAGGACCTTCTGCGCCTCGGCCTCATACTCCGGGAAGTAGTTGTTCCGCTCGCGCATCATGGCCCGCAGTTCACCGTTGGCGCGGCGGGCCTCCTCCGGCGTCGCCACCTGCTCGTTGAGCCGTCGCTCGAGCTCGTGCTGCAGGCCCACCATGGACTCCAGCACGTCCATCGGAAGCCGCGAGCTGATGCGGATTTTCGGCAGCTTGAGGGACTCGTAGATGGGGCTGCGCTGGTAGCGTTCCAGCTCGATCTCCAGCGCCGCGCGGCGGTTGGGCGGCTCGGCCCCGAGCAGTTCGTCAATGCTGACCCCGAGGGCCCCCGCGAGCTGCTGAAGCAGGCCAAGCTTCGGCTCGCGCTTGCCGTTTTCGATCAGGCTCAGCTGGCTGGGGGCGGTCCCGACGGCGGCGCTCAGGTCATCGAGCGTGAGTCCGGCAGCCTTGCGCAGATGACGGACGCGGCGGCCCATGCTGATGACGTCCACCTCCGGGGTGGCGGGCGATGGCAGGGACGAAGCTTGGCGGTTCCAGCTGGCGGGATGCATTTATTAAGGATATGCGAAGAAGTGCATTTCTTTCCATGGCTTTGGTCTAGTAACCCCTTGGAAAGTGAAGAAAAGTAGATCTCACGGAAAGATTCACTATCCGGAAACAACCGGCCAGGATCTGCAGAGTCGCAGACTGGCCGGTCCCGGACCCCATCAAGGAGACAAAGATGACTGCAGCATTTGAGCCCACCCAGCAGACGCCCGAGCAGCAGGCCGCCGCACTGGAGCTCGAGTGGGCCGCCAACCCGCGCTGGGAAGGTGTGACCCGTGACTTCAAGGCTTCCGACGTCGTCCGCCTCCGCGGCCGCGTCTCCGAAGAACACACGCTGGCCCGCCGCGGCTCGGAGAAACTGTGGAAGCAGCTCACCGAGGAACACAGCACCGGCAAGTACACCAACGCCCTGGGCGCCCTGACCGGCAACCAGGCCGTGCAGCAGGTCAAGGCCGGGCTCCGTGCCATCTACCTCTCCGGCTGGCAGGTCGCCGCCGACGCCAACAACTCCGGCCACACCTACCCGGACCAGTCGCTGTACCCCGCCAACTCGGTCCCCACCGTGGTCCGCCGCATCAACAACGCCCTGCTCCGCGCCGACCAGATCGAGTTCTCCGAGGGCATCCAGACCGTCGAGGACTGGATGGTCCCGATCGTGGCCGACGCCGAGGCCGGCTTCGGCGGCCCGCTGAACGCCTACGAGCTCATGAAGTCCATGATCCAGGCCGGCGCCGCGGGTGTGCACTGGGAAGACCAGCTCGCCTCGGAGAAGAAGTGCGGCCACCTCGGCGGCAAGGTCCTGATCCCCACCCAGCAGCACGTCCGCACGCTGAACGCCGCCCGCCTCGCCGCCGACGTCGCCGGCACGCCGTCGGTCATCATCGCCCGCACCGACGCCGAGGCAGCCACCCTGATCACCTCCGACGTCGACGAGCGCGACCAGGAATTCATCCTCCGCGAAGGCGGACAGCCGGTCCGCACCGCGGAGGGCTTCTACAAGGTCCGCAACGGGATCGAACCGTGCATCGCCCGCGCCAAGGCCTACGCCCCGTACTCCGACCTCATCTGGATGGAAACGGGCACCCCGGACCTGGAGCTGGCCCGCAAGTTCGCCGAGTCCGTCAAGGCCGAGTTCCCGGACCAGATGCTCTCCTACAACTGCTCGCCGTCGTTCAACTGGCGCAAGCACCTCGACGACGCCACGATCGCGAAGTTCCAGCGTGAACTCGGCGCCATGGGCTTCACCTTCCAGTTCATCACCCTGGCCGGCTTCCACGCCCTGAACCACTCGATGTTCGACCTCGCCCACGGTTACGCCCGTGAAGGCATGAGCGCCTACGTCGAGCTGCAGGAGAAGGAATTCGCCTCCGAGTCCCGCGGCTACACCGCGACCAAGCACCAGCGCGAAGTCGGCACCGGCTACTTCGACGACATCGCCACCGCGCTCAACCCGAACGCATCCACCCTGGCCCTGGTGGGATCCACCGAAGAAGGCCAGTTCCACTAGACACCCGACGGCGGGCCCTGGGTCCGCCGGCGCGTCCGTCCTTCGGTCCGGCATTGCTCTGCCTGCTATTCCCCATTGCCGCCTCAGCTTCGTTTCCACTCAGCGAGGCGGCAATGGGGCCCCTTTTACGCAGGCTCCCGCAACACCGGCACCTTCGGCCTCGTGGGCACCGCATCTGACGTGCGGCCCGCCGCCTCCACCGCACGTCACCACCCGCCGTCGAACTTCCTTCTTCTTTAAGGAGAGATTGAAATGAACAGCTTCACTGACAATTTCACTATCAACGGGATCACGTTGACCGCGCAGCCTATTTGCCGGCAGAGCGAGGTCCTCACACCGGATGCGCTGGCGTTTGTGGCCAAGCTGCACAAGGCCACGGCCGGGCGCCGGCAGGAGCTGCTGCAGGCACGGCGTGAACGCCGCCAGCAGATCTCCAAGGGCCAGGACCCGCGGTTCCTGCGCGAGACCGAGTCCGTGCGCAACGACCCGAACTGGCGCGTCGCTCCCCCGGCCCCGGGCCTGGAGGACCGCCGCGTGGAAATCACCGGGCCGGTGGACAAGAAGATGACCATCAACGCGCTGAACTCCGGCGCCAAGGTGTGGCTCGCGGACATGGAGGACTCCTCCACCCCGTCCTGGCGCAACGTGATCCAGGGCCAGCTGAACCTCACAGACGCCCTGGAGCGCCGGATCGACTTCACCTCCCCCGAAGGCAAGGAATACAAGCTGCGCCCCGCCGGGGAACTGCCCACGATCGTGGTCCGTCCCCGCGGCTGGCACCTGCCGGAAAAGCACATGCTCATCGACGGCACCCCGATCGCCGGCGGAATCGTGGACTTCGGCCTGTACTTCTTCCACAACGCCCGCCGCCTGATCGCCCAGGGCAAGGGACCGTACTTCTACCTGCCCAAGATCGAGAACCACCTCGAGGCCCGGCTGTGGAACGACATCTTCATCCTGGCCCAGGACCTGCTCGGCATCCCGCAGGGCACCATCCGCGCCACCGTGCTGATCGAGACCATCACCGCCGCGTTCGAGATGGAGGAAATCCTCTACGAACTGCGCGACCACGCCGCGGGCCTGAACGCCGGCCGCTGGGACTACATCTTCTCCCTGATCAAGAACTTCCGCACCCGCGGCCCCCGCTTCGTGCTCCCGGACCGCGGCCAGGTCACCATGACCCAGCCGTTCATGCGCGCCTACACCGAACAGCTCGTCCGGGCCTGCCACAAGCGCGGCGCCATGGCGATCGGCGGCATGGCCGCGGCCGTCCCCAACCGCAAGGACGCCGCAGCCAACGCGATCGCCTTCGAAAAGGTCCGCGCGGACAAGACCCGTGAGGCAGGCGACGGCTTCGACGGCTCGTGGGTGGCGCACCCGGACCTGGTTCCGGTCTGCCGCGAGGTGTTCGACGGCGTACTTGGCGACCGTCCGAACCAGCTGGACCGCCTCCGGGAAGACGTCACCCCGGACGACCGTGCCCTTCTGGATATCTCCTCGACCACCGGAACCATCACCGAACAGGGCATCCGGATCAATATCGAAGTCGGGATCCGGTACATCGAGTCCTGGCTGCGCGGCAACGGCGCCGTCGCCATCCACAACCTGATGGAGGACGCCGCCACCGCGGAGATCTCCCGCTCACAGCTCTGGCAGTGGATCTTCTCCCGCGCCATCACGGACCACGGCGACGTCGTGACCCGCGAGTGGGTGGAAGACATGCTGGACGAGGAATTCGCCAAGCTGGAACGCTTCGAAGGGGACCGGTTCGCCGACGCGCGGGACATCTTCGAAGAGGTCACGCTCAGCAACGAGTTCCCGGCCTTCCTAACGCTGCCGGCCTACGACCGCTTCCTGTATGAAGCGCGCGACGGCGCAGAGCTCAGCGACAAGGCCGCCCTCATCCCGGCGTAACCCCAGAATTCCGTCAGCTGGACTGCCCGCCCTTCGCAACAGGCAGCCCGAAATCCGGGTGGCAGCCCAGCAACGGAACACCCTGCAGCCCGACAACGGCGTCGAACTGACAGTGAGGGCCCATGTTTTCGATAAAACATGGGCCCTCACTGTGTTCCCGGCGCAAACCTTTTGGGCGGAAAGGCGGCCGGAGCGGCAGGAACCTAGTGCGGCTTCGGCACGCGTCGCAGGGACAACGCCGTACCCAGGATGAACGCGGTCACGGAGCACAGGATCAGCAGCAGCGGACCGGTCCAGGCGCCGGAGACCCCGTGGATGTACCCCAGAAGGGTCGGCGCCACGGCCCCAAAGGAATAGCCGGTCCCTTGGACGACGGCGGACATCCGGGCCGCCGACGCCTGGTCCCGGGCCAGCCGGATGATGGCGAGGAAGATCAGCGTAATGCCGCCGCCCTGGGCGACACCGCCGAGGGAACACCACAGCCACCACAGCTCCGGCGCGAGCAACAGGCCCACAGGAACCGTGAGCCACAGCAGGCCCAGGGTCAGGCCCACCGCCGTCGTGCTGGCGAACCGGGCCGCCAGCGGGACGCCGAGGCCGCCGACAATGGCAAAGATCTGGAAAAGCGAGGAAGCTGCACCGGCGGCCGACGGCGTCATGCCGAGTTCGTCCACCAGCAGGCTGGGCAGCCAGGCGGTCACACCGTAGTAGGAGAACGCCTGCCCGGCGAACCCGACGGTCAGGGCTGCCGTGATCCACCGCGATGTGGGCTTGCCGGCCGGCCGCCCGGGGTCGGACGCGGGAACGGCAGCAGGAACGAAGGCCGCCCGCTGGCCGACGGCGATCACCCAGACCGCGAGGGCCGCCAGCGCGAACAGTCCGCTCGCGGCAATCGCGGGACGCCAGCCCAGCAGCTCGGCCAGCGGCGCGGACACCATCGATGTAAGAAACGAGCCGATATTGAGCGCCGCAGTGTAGGTGCCCATCGCCGCGCCCTGCCGGGCCGGAGTGAAGTCCCGCCGAATGATCAGCGGCACCACGATGTTGCCGATCGTGATGGAAACGCCCAGGATCACGGTGCCCAGCATCACGACGGCGCCGCCGCCCGCCGAGCGGACTACGACGCCCAGGAGCACGCCCAGCAGGGTCAGCGTGATGGCGAACTCGGGACCCAGCTTGCGCCCGGCCAACGATGCCAGCGGCGCGGCCAGGGCAAAGCACAGGACCGGGATCCCGGTGAGGAATCCCAGTTCCACCGGAGTGAACCCGAGATCGTGCTGCATCTGCGCGACCACCGGGGCCACGGCCACCAGGGGGCCGCGCATGTTCAGCGCGATGAGCCCGATCGCGAGCATGAGGAGCCAGCCGCGCGGTGCCTTGGCGAGTTCGCTCATGAGGTGGGCCGTCGCCCGGCAAGCGGGCAGAAATGTGGTTTCATCAGTCCCATTGCTATCACGGGCCACTCCCGCACCCGCGGAATGTGACGCCACCCGGGACACGGCCACCGGGGACCACGCGTCTAGCCGGCAGCCTGCAGGGTCGCCTCGATGACGGCGGGCGAAAGCACGTGCTGCGTGACCATCTGGCTGGCGCCGAGGATGGCGGCCTGGTCCCCGGCTCTGGACAGGCCGATCCGCAGGTGCGTCGTGGCCAGCGGCAGCGAGCGCCGGTAGACCACCTCGCGGACCCCTGCCATAAGGTGCTCCCCGGCCTGGCCGAGGCTTCCGCCGATCACGATCACCGAGGGGTTCAGCAGATTGACCACCGTGGAGAGGACGTCGCCGAGGTCCCTGCCGGCCTGCCGCAGCGCCTGGATGGCCTGGAGGTTCCCCTCAGCGACGAGGCGCAGGACATCGCCGCCGTCGTGCGCCGGCAGTCCCTGCTGGGTGAGCGCCTTGGCGACGGCGGGACCGGACGCCAGGGCTTCGAGGCAGCCGTAGTTCCCGCAGCGGCACAGCACGTCGTCGCCACGCGGAACCCGCACGTGCCCGAGGTCGCCGGCGGTGCCGTTGGCCCCGCGCTGGAGTTCACCGTTACTGATGATGCCCGCGCCGATGCCGGTGGCCACCTTGATGAAGAGGAAGTTTTCGTCCTGGGGCCAGTGCGCCGTGCGCTCGCCCAAGGCCATGATGTTCACGTCGTTGTCCACCAGGACCGGCACCGGGAGGGACCGCTGGACGTGACGGACGACGTCGAACCCGTCCCAGCCGGGCATGATCGGAGGCTTCACCGGCATGCCGGTGGCGTGTTCCACGGGCCCGGGGAGCCCGATCCCGGCACCGGCCAGGTCGGAGGTGCTCCGTCCCGCCTCGCCGAGCAGCTTCAGCCCTTCCTCGATCACGCGGTCCAGGACAACCACCGGGCCGTCGGCGACGTCCTGCGCCAGCCGGCGCTCGGCGAGCACTTTTCCGTTGAGGTCCGTGACGGCGATGATCACGTGCGTGGCCCCGACATCCACCGCCAGGACTACGCGGGCGGCCGGGTTGAAGGCAAAGCGCGACGGCGGCCTGCCGCCGCTGGAGCTCGCTTCCCCGGCCGGGCCGACGAGCCCCGAGACCATCAGCGCGTCGATGCGGGAGGCGACAGTGGAGCGGGCCAGCCCGGTGGTCAGGGCCAGTTCCGCGCGGGTCCGGGCCTTGCCGTCGCGCAGGAGCTGGAAGAGGTCGCCAGCGCGGGACAGGCTGCCGCCGGCCTCGGGGGCTGCGGGTTCGGTGCCGGTGGGCGTACTCATGAGTAAGTGATAGCACGAAGTTCTTCTGCATGTCACGCTTCACGAAGATTGAAACGTAGTTTTCAACTTTTGCTTGACGCTCGTCAAAAGTATGCCTAGCTTTGGGTGTGAGCCAGATCACCGGCCCGGCAGCCTGCCTGCCGCTGGACGGTTCCGGGACTACGAAGGGGTATGAACGAACTTGTCGAGCCAAGAACATGCGGCGCCGGCGCCGCTGGGGGTGGGGATCCTGGGAGCGGGTCCCGTCACGCAGGCGATCCATCTCCCGTCCCTCGCCAGGCTGCGCGACATCCTGGAAGTCCGCCACATCATGGACGTCGATCCGGAGGTGGCCGAATCCGTAGCCGCACGGGTGGGGGCACGCTTCAGCGCCAGCGTGGAAGAACTGCTGGCCGACCCCGCGGTCGAGATCGTCGCGATCTGTAGCCCACACCAGTTCCACGCCATCCAGGTGATCGCCGCCTGCCGCGCCGGCAAGAAAGCCGTCCTGTGCGAAAAGCCCTTCGCCATGAACGGCGAGGAAGCCGCGGCCATCGCCGCCGTGTCAGCCGAAACCGGCGTGCCGATCGTCGTCGGCGCCATGCACACCTTCGATCCCGGCTGGCTGGCCGCCGAATCGGAGTGGGGCAACCTGCCGGAACAGGTCCACACCGTCCGGTCCTCGATCGTTCTGCCGCCCAACCCCCGTTTCGAGGACTTTGCCACCGAGATCGTGGGCCGCACTCCCCCGGCGCCCGCGGCCGACAAGGGCACCGCCCCTGACACCGCCGCGGTGAAAGCCATGCTGACCGGCGGCGTCATGGGCCTGGCCATCCACGACCTCCCCCTGGTCCGCAGGTTCGCCCCGGACTTCCGGGCCGTCGAGGTCCTGCATGCCCAGACCGTCATGCCGTTCGGCTACGTCATCTCCCTGCGGGCCGGCGACGTTGCAATCGAACTCCGCGCCGCGATGAACGGAACCTGGGAACCGTCCTGGACCTTCGAGGCGATCGGCAACGGTGCGTCGCTGTCCATCGACTTCACCCCCTCCTACGTCCACGCGGGGTCGGCGACCGCCCGGATCCGCACCGCCGCCAGCACCACCGTTCTGGGCCCCTTCGGCCACAACGGCTACGAGGGCGAATGGCGCAAACTCGCCGAAATCGCCCGAGGCACCGGAACGGCCCCCCGCCCGGAGACGCTGATCCACGATCTGGAATTCGCCCTCGCGATCGCCGACGCCGCCGCTGCTTGCGTCGATGCCGGCGCCGCCGCCTATGAGGAGGCCAGCGCATGACAACCCCGCTCATGACGACGCCGTTCAGGGTCCAAGCCAGTCCGGACGCCGAGCAGACCGGAGCCGTCGGCGCCGTCGTCGCGTCCCTGCCGGTTTCGTTCGCTCCGTCCGACGGCGGCCCCGACGTCGTCGCCCTCGCCGGCACCGCCGGCTGGACCGCCAGCGCCACCGCAGCGATCCGGAACGGTGTCCGCGGCGTCGTCGTCGTTGATCCCGTGGCGGAAGATGCCGCCGCCCTGGCCGCGGCAGCAGCGGAGGCAGGCACCGCGGTGGTCCTGGACCAGGCGTGGGCCGGAAACCCGGTTCTCGCGGAATCCCAGGCCGCGGTCCGGGACGCCATCGCCGACGCCCTGGCCGACGCCGTGCTGCTGGACTCCGTGGCGTGGGGCGCCCCCGGAACCGACCCGGAGGCCTTGCTCATGCGGCACCTTGGCGCTGTCCTGGCCTGCGGCGTCGAACTGGAAGGCCTGCGGGTCATCCAGCGCAACGCCAACGGCTACACCGTCATCGGCAGCCTCCCCGGCGGAGCGCCGGCGGCCCTGCAGGGAATCACCACGTCCTCGCTGCCCGCGACGGCCACCGTCTCTGTCCTGACCTCCTCCGGGCGGGCGGACATCACGCTCCCCGACGCCTCCGCAGGCTGGCCCGCGCAGGTCCGTTCGGTCACTTCCGCCGGGGCCGCCTCCTTCCCCACGATCTACGAATCGGCCCGCCGGCACAGCTGGAGGCGGCTCCGCGCCGCGATCGACTCCGGCGCCACCGGGACCGATCTGGAACGGTTCGCCGCCCTGACCGCACTCGTCGGGCAGCTCCACGACTCACGGCAATAACTGCTCTCAATGCTTCAACAGCTCTAACTGCACAGCCCGCTCTACCTTCCGCATCAACTCACTGTCGAGACGACCGGCCCGCGCCACTGCAGGCCGGCCACGAAAGGAAAACATCGTGACGATCAAGTCCTCTGTAACCTCCACCGCATTCTCCCGCCGGGGATTCCTGGGCTTCGCCGCAGCCGCGGCCAGCGCACCGCTCCTCGCGGCATGCGGCGGCGGCTCCGCGTCCCAGTCAGGGGGCAGCGGCGTCATCAAGTTCTGGGACATGCCGTGGGCCACCCCCGCCTACAACGACGCCGCCAAGAAGATCGCAGAGGGCTACGCGCCGGCCTCAGGCAACCTCAAGGCCAGCTACCAGACCATCCAGTGGGCAAACTTCTACCAGACGTTCTCCTCGGCCATCGCTTCCAAGACCGGACCGGCGGTGTCCACCGGCGGCGGCTTCCAGGCCTTCCAGTTCGAGCAGCAGGGCCAGATCGCTTACGCCGACAAGGTGATCGATGCGCTGAAGCAGAACGGCCAGTTTGCTGACTTCCTGCCCGGCGTGCTGGAGCCGTTCAAGACGGACAAGGGCTATGTGGCCGTGCCGTGGCAGCTGGACATCCGTCCACTCTGGTACCGCAAGTCCCTGTTCGACCAGGCCGGTGTCGCGGTTCCCACCGACTGGCCGTCGCTGCTTGAGGCCGGCAAGAAGTTCAAGAGCATGGGCGCCGTCGGCTTTGCCACCGGCTCCGGCGCCGGCAACAACATCGGCAACCACCTGATGATCATGATGATGCTCAACAACGGCGGCGGCGTGTTCACCCCTTCCGGTGAGCTCGATGTCATGAACGACCGCAACGTCGAGGCCGTCGAATTCCTGCTGGAACTGGTCTCGAACGGCATTATCGACCCCGCCGCGGTCAGCTACACCACGGACAACCTCAACGCCCAGTGGAAGGGCAAGAAGGCCGCGTTCGGCATGTTGACGCTGGGAGTTCCCGCGCGTGTCGGTGACACATCGGGCGACCTTATGGTCGCCAGCCCCATGGCCGGCCCGCACGGGGACAAGGCCGCCCTGATTTTCCCGAACAACATCATGATGTATACCAACACCCCCTCCCAGGCGTCGTCCGAGGCCTTCCTGGTTGCCTACATGGGCCAGCTGAAGCAGCTGTGGCAGCAGAAGCTCATGAACGCGCTGCCGGTCTTCAAGTCCATCACCGAGATGCCCGAGTTCACGTCCGATCCCAACAACGTCAAGATCGTCAAGGAGTACGTGCCGATTGCCAAGACGTTCGCTGCCCAAGGCACAACGCTCAATGCCAACCTTGCCGTCCTCGACGGCGGACAGGCCCTGAACCAGTTCACCCAGACCATCCTGACTGGCAAGACCGATGCGAAGTCCGCGCTGCAGACGTTCCAGTCGGGGCTGCAATCGGTCCTGAAGAAGTAAGCGGCCCTCCCATGGCACTAACCACAGCCCAGACCGGCCTGAGCCGGGCCCGCCGGGGCGTCGCCCCCGGCGGGCCCGGCAAGCCCGTCAACCGCAAGAGCAAACTCAGCTCGCAGACCCGGAAGACGTTCTTCTGGCTCCTGCTGCCCTCGGTCGTCCTGCTGATCCTGATCCACGGCTACCCCCTCATCTACGCCAGCATCCAGGCCACGCACAACGGCTCCCTCCTGGACACCGGCGAGTTCGTCGGCCTGGATAACTTCGCCACCGTCCTGTCTTCCGAGGCGTTCTGGAAGGCCGCCCGCTTCACTCTGATCTTCACGATCGTGGGTGTCTTCGGATCCTGGCTCCTGGGCCTGGGCCTGGCCCTGCTGCTGCGCACCAAGATCCCCGCCGGCGGCACTTTCAAGGTCCTGCTCCTGCTGCCCTGGGTGGTCCCGATCGTGGTGTCCTCCACCGCCTGGAACTGGCTGGTCGGCACCCCGGACAGCCTCATCCCGAGCATCTGCCGCAACCTCGGCCTCGGCACACCACTCTTCCTCGCCGACCCGACCCTCGCGGCCATCACCGTCTGCATCTTCAAGGTCTGGGTCAGCTTCCCCTTCATGATGATGATGACCTCCGCCGCCCTAGCCAGCGTCGACACCACCGTCTACGAAGCCGCCAGCATGGACGGCGCCACCCGCTTCCAGCAGTTCTCCGGCATCACCCTGCCGCTGATCGCCCGCTCCACCTACATCAGCTGGATCCTCATGACGATCTTCTGCGTCAACGACTTCCCCACCATCTACCTGCTCACCGGCGGCGGACCCGTGGACGCGACCACCTCCCTCGTGGTGCTGGCCTACCGCACCGTTTTCCAGGACTTCCAGACCGGCCCGGGCGTCGCGATCGCCTTCCTCATGACCATCACCCTGGTAGTGATCTCGGTCATCCTGTACCGCCAGATCCGAAAGTCGAGCGTCGAATAATGAGCGCAGTCCTCCACGCCCACCCCGAATCCGGCCCCGCCCTCGGCGTCGCCGACACCGGCAAACCCCGCCGCACCCTTTCCGAGGCCGGCCTGCGCGGCCGCTGGTGGCGCTTCACCGCCATCCTGGCCATCACCGCGATAGTGCTCATCCCGATCATCGTGACCGTCCTCCTCGCCTTCACACCCGGACCGAACAGCACCGCCACCGGCCTGACCTTCGAGAACATCACCGACGTCTTCTCGAAAACCCTCGCTGCGACCTGGCTGCAGAACAGCCTCATCACCACGCTCAGCACGGTGACCGTCTCGGTGGCCGTCGCCGCACCGGCAGGCTATGTCCTCTCCCGCGGCCGGTCCAAGGCCGTCTCCGGTTACTCCCTGCTCCTGTTCGTCATGCAGTCCCTGCCCATCATCACCTCGGTAGTGCCGCTGTTCATCCTGTTCGCCGGCATGGGCCTCGTGGACAACCTGATGGGAATAACCATCATCTACGTCGGCTCCACCATGACCGTGGCGACCTGGATGATGGCCGCCTACTTCGACTCCATCCCCATCAGCCTGGAAGAGGCATCCTGGATCGACGGCTGCTCCGTCTTTGGCAGCTTCACCAAGGTGGTGCTGCGCAACTCCCTCCCGGGCGTGCTCTCCACCGCGATCTTCGCCTTCCTGCTTGCCTGGAACGACTACCTCGTGGCTATCGTGTTCCTACGCTCCAACGAAATCTTCACCCTGCCCATGGGCGTGCAGTCCTTCTTCCAACAGAACAACACCGACTGGTCCGGGGTCATGGCCCTGGCCGTGATCATGATGCTCCCGCCCATCATCGTCTTCGCCACCCTGAACAAATACTTCAGCGTCGGCGGCATCGGCGGATCCCTCGCCGGCCGCTAACGCCGTCCCCAATCCCAACGCCGGCCGGCTGACCGCCGGCCGCTCCCCTACTTGAGAACAACCGACTCCCCGCAAAGGAACGCAATGTCCTACTCAATCCAGCTGTACACCCTTCGCAACGCCCTGCAGGACGACCTGCCCGGCACCATCAAGAAGGTCGCCGAGCTCGGCTTCACCCAGGTTGAGCCCTATAACTTCGTCGCCACGGCCGCCGAGCTCGGCGCGGCCCTGAAGGAGAACGGCCTGACTGCCCCGTCCGGCCACGCCCCGCTGCTGAGCCAGGACCAGGACGAGATCTTCGCTGCGGCCAAGGAACTGGGCATCAGCACCGTGATCGATCCCTATCTCCCGGCCGAGCACTGGCAGTCCGCCGAGGACATCCAGGCCACCGCCGCGAAACTCAACGCCGCCGCCAAGAAGGGTGCCGGGTACGGCATCCGCGTCGGCTACCACAACCACGCCTGGGAACTGGAGTCCAGCATCGAGGGCCAGACCGCCCTGGAGTACTTCGAAGGACTCCTGGACCCGGAACTCGTCCTGGAGGTGGACACCTACTGGGCCGCCGTCGGCGGCCAGGACCCTGTCCAGCTGCTCCAGCGCCTCGGCGCCCGGGTGAAGTTCATCCACATCAAGGACGGCCCCGTCTCCACGGACACGAAGGCCCAGCAGCCGGCCGGGCAGGGCAAGATTCCCGTGTGGGACGTCATCGAGGCGGCACGGTCCCTGGAGGTCGGCGTCGTGGAGTTTGACGACTACTCCGGCGACATCTTCGACGGCATCGCCCAGAGCCTGGGCTACCTGCAGAGCGGCTCCGCCAGCGCCAAGGGCGTGAACGCATGAGCGCCGCAGCGAACCGTGTGACAGAGAACCGGGCAACCGGACGCGGCCCGGTGGGCGTCGCCGTCATCGGCGCCGGAAACATCAGCAAGCAGTACCTGGACAACCTGACCGTCTTCCCCGACCTCAAGGTCCACGTGATCGCCGACCTCTTCGAAGAGGCCGCCGAGGCACGCGCCAAGGAATACGGCATCCCGGAGTGGGGCGGCGTTGATGCGGCCTTGAACCACCCCGACGTCGAGATCATCGTGAACCTGACCATCCCGGCAGCGCACGTGGAGGTCGCCACGGCCGCCGTCAACGCCGGCAAACACGTCTGGACGGAAAAGCCGTTCTCGCTGGACCGCGACTCGGGCCTGGGCCTGCTGAAAGCCGCCGACGCCGCGGGGCTGCGGCTGGGCTGCGCCCCGGACACGTTCCTGGGCGCCGGGCTGCAGACCGCGCGGCGGCTGATCGAACGCGGCGACATCGGCACCCCGCTGACCGCCATGACGACGTTCCAGACCCCCGGCCCGGAATCCTGGCACCCCAACCCGGCGTTCCTGTTCCAGTACGGCGCCGGACCCCTGTTCGACATGGGCCCGTACTACCTCACCGCCCTGGTGCAGACCTTCGGGTCCGTGCGCCGCGTGGCCGCCACCGGGTCCAAGGCCAAGGAAGTCCGGATGATCGGCTCCGGGCCCAAGGCCGGCGAGGAATTCACGGTCGAGGTCCCCACCCACGTCTCCGCCATGGCCCAGTTCGAGTCCGGCGCGTCCTCCCACAGCGTCTTTTCGTTCGAGTCCCCGCGGCTGCGGATGGGCTTTGTAGAGATCACCGGGACCGAGGCCACCATCTCGCTGCCGGATCCGAACTACTTCGACGGCGACGTCAAGCTCTGGCGCGCCGGCGACGAGGAGTGGACCGTTATCCCGGCCACCGGCCCCAGCCAGGGCCGCGGCATGGGCGTGTTGGACATGGCACGCTCCATCCGCGCCGGCGTCCCGCACCGCGCCACCGGCAACCTCGCCTACCACGTCCTGGACACCATGGTCTCGATCTCCGAGTCGATCGATTCCGGCGCGTTCGTCGACGTGGAAAGCACCGCCCCTGCCTCCGCAGCCCTCCCCGAGGACTGGGACCCCACCGCTTCCACACTCTAGGAACCAGTAATGAACTCCCACGAAACTACCCCCGGCCCGGCCGCCGGTTCACGTTTGGGTGTGGCCATGATCGGGTACGCGTTCATGGGCAAGGCCCACTCGAATGCGTGGCGGAATGTTGCCAGCTACTTCGACGTCCCGGCCTTCGAACGTCGCGTGCTGGTCGGACGCGACCCCGCCGGGGTCGCCGAGGCCGCCGCGAAATACGGCTGGGCCGAGTCTTCCACCGACTGGCGCGAGGTGATCGCCCGTGACGACATCCAGATCGTCGACATCTGCGCGCCGGGCTGGATGCACGCCGAAATCGCCATCGCCGCCCTGGCCGCCGGCAAGCACGTCCTGGTCGAAAAGCCGCTGGCCAACACCCTGGCCGAGGCCGAGGCCATGGCGGAGGCCGCCCGGGCTGCCCGGACGCGGGGCGTGCAGTCCATGATCGGGTTCAACTACCGCCGGGTCCCCGCCCTGGCCCTCGCGAAGGAGCTGATCGCGGAGGGCCGGCTCGGCACGGTCCGGCACGTCCGCGCCGCCTATCTGCAGGACTGGCTCGTGGACCCGGACTCGCCCATGACCTGGCGGCTGAATAAGGACACCGCAGGGTCCGGTGCGCTGGGCGACATCGCGAGCCACGCGATCGACCAGGTGCTGTTCCTCCTCGGCGGCCAGGTCACCGAGGTGTCCGGCCGGCTGCACACCTTCACCCCGCAGCGCCCCGGTGCCACCGGGCTGGAGGACGTGACAGTCGACGACGCCGCCTGGGCCACGCTGACCCTCGCCTCCGGGGCCATCGCCTCCGTGGAGGTTTCCCGGGTGGCCACCGGGCAGAAGAACTCGCTGAAGCTGGAGATCTACGGCGACAAGGGAGCCCTGCTGTTCGATCTCGAGGACCTCAACGAGCTCGGCTTCCTCGACGCCACCCTGCCCGTGAGGGAACAGGGCTTCCGCCGCATCCTGGTCAACGAGCCCGAGCACCCGTACGTGGACGCGTGGTGGCCGCAGGGCCACGTGCTCGGCTGGGAACACACGTTCACGCACGAGATCCGCGACTTCCTCACGGCGGTGGGCAACGGAACCCAGCCGTCGCCGTCGTTCGAGGACGGCCTGAACGTCCAGCGGATCCTCGCCGCCGTGGAGGAAAGCGCCGCGGCCAAGAGTTCACTCATCCAGCTCACCCCGTCCGCCCCGACCACCCAGCCCCCTACCGAAAGAGCCTGACATGCCCCGCCCGTACACCCTGTTCACCGGCCAGTGGGCCGATCTGCCCTTCGAGGAAGTCGCGCGCCTGGCCTCCGGCTGGGGCTACGACGGCCTGGAAATCGCCGTCTCCGGCGACCACCTGGACGCCTGGCGCTGGGACGAGCCCGGCTACGTCGACTCCAAGCTCGCCGTGCTTCAGAAGTACAACCTGAAGGTCTGGGCCATCTCCAACCACCTCAAGGGCCAGGCCGTCTGCGATGACCCGATCGACTTCCGCCACGAGGCCATCGTCGGGGCCAACGTCTGGGGCGACGGCGAGCCCGAAGGCGTCCGCAACCGCGCCGCCGAGGAAATGAAGCACACCGCCCGGCTCGCCCAGGCCCTCGGTGTGGACACCGTCGTCGGATTCACCGGCTCCTCCATCTGGCAGTACGTCGCGATGTTCCCGCCCGTGCCGGAGAAGGTCATCGAGGCCGGCTACCAGGACTTCGCCGACCGCTGGAACCCCATCCTGGACGTCTTCGACGACTGCGGGGTCCGGTTCGCCCACGAGGTCCACCCCTCCGAGATCGCCTACGACTACTGGACCACCGTCCGCACCCTCGAAGCGATCGGCCACCGCAAGGCCTTCGGCCTGAACTGGGACCCGTCCCACTTCATGTGGCAGGGCATCGACCCGGTCTCCTTCATCTGGGACTTCAAGGACCGGATCTACCACGTGGACTGCAAGGACACCAAGCTGCGGCCCACCGGCCGGAACACCGTGATGGGCTCGCACCTGCCCTGGGGCGACCCGCGCCGCGGCT